>JAUWRE010000082.1 GCA_030610725.1 Candidatus Aerophobota bacterium
CTTCAAGTCCGGTTCTGTGAGGGATGTCAAGATACATCCAAGGGTAGAAATATTGTGACGCTCTCCATACCTAAAGGGGAGAGAAACAGGGAATACAAAGCATACCTAAAGGAGGTATTTGAAGATGTCTACTCGACAAAAAAAGCTCTTTTAAATTATGATTCTGAGAGTGATGTTTTATATATTGTTACCAAAGAAGGTGAAGAGGAAAAGTTTGTAGAAATTGCTCCGGGGGTAAATGTAGAGCTAGATGTCAGAGGAGAAGTCACAGGAGTTGAGATACTGAATGCATCGAAATTCTTCAAACCTGTTGCCAAGCCTCTATATCAACAGATGCAAATTGGTAATAGTTGATTTAATTAGTGAGTACAAGTAGTGTTTCGAGAAACCTTAATGCATGAAATATCCTTCTTGAGGTATTTTAAAATGGTCATTCTGGAGCAAAGGGAAAAGGCAAGATTCATTTTATTAACAATAGCTTTACTTACTTTATCATTTCTATCCTATAGCGGGGGCTCCTTACGAGCCGAAGAAGTATCTATTTTTTACACTGCTGATATATTAGGACAGATTGAGCCGATACAGGATGAGAATGGAAACCCTGTTGGCGGTCCAGTGCGACTGGGTTACATAATATCCTGGCAAGGAAGGCAATTGGATAGTTGCCTGTTTCTTGATGCAGGCAATGCCATAGGTCCGGGTTCTTTTGTCCGTTTTAGTAATGGCCTGGGCCAGATTAGGATTATGAATCAAATCGGTCCTCCTTCGGTTAGATTTTAGATGATTCAATTCGATAGGATTATGCATAGGAAAGTCAAACTAAGGTAAGTAATTCATGTAACCCTTTGGGGTCTTCCCCCCGGGGGTTACATGAATTAAAAGGTCCTGCCTTATTTTTAGCCTCTAGAGCTTCCAGTTTCATCACCTCCCACCCGGACTTCTTGATAACTTCCTTCATTTTCTGTATCATAAAAAGCAAGGGAGGATAGAATTGGTGAAGTCAGGGGTGATGGTTTTATCGATTTTTGCTATAATTTTTATTTTGGTCACTATGGCGGCAGCGACGGAAAGTATTGATTTGTGGAAGGTCGCTGAGGCAAAACTATACTCCGACTTCTTTAGTCAAAGGAATTTTGGACTATCCCTTTCCTCAGAGAATGATTATAGCACTGGAGTTTCAAATATTTCTTTGCATTACTATCAATTCCCTCAAATATCTCCTTCCTCAACTGCTTCTTCCACACAAGATACGACAACTACCCAGCCCTCCTATGAATCTTCCCTCACTATATTTGGTCGAAAGGTAATAGGGGTGAGGTATAAACAGACTCATTATCTGGGCCCGACAGGGACCGAGATGGAGCCTCGAGAACCTACTTCAGAGATAGATATTGAGCAGGAGCTTCAGGTCAAAGTAAAAGGAGAGGTGGGAAAGAAGATTTTTGCTAATGTAGACTATGACGATACCCTTCCTCAGAGCGAACAGCAAAAAATATCCTTGAAATACCTGGGTGATGAGAAGGAGCTCATTCAGGAGGTGGCTATTGGAGATATTCAATTAGCCTGGAGGGGCAGCCAGTTTCTCTCTTACAATCAGAGTCTTTTTGGAGTGAGAGTGAAAGCAAAACTGGGCAAGTTCAATTTGACCGGCATAGGAAGTATGACCAGGGGCATTCCCGCCAGTAAGACCTTCACCGGCAAGACTACTTTAGAGAAAAGAGAAATTCTGGATACATCTTATTTAAAGAGAAAATATTACCGCACTTATTTTGATTCTTCTCATCTTTCTCTTACTCTGGGTAGTGTTGAGGTTTATATTGATGACCAGAAGGGAACAAATAATGAAGATTCCCTTAAAATGACGGTGTCAGGAGAGGCAGGAGATTCCTATACCGGTTATTTTGATAAACAATATCCAGGAGAGGGTTATTTTCTTGATTATGAAAAGGGGGTGTTGAATTTTTCTGGCCTTATTCAAGAAAACTATGTTATTGCTATCTCCTATCTGGATAAGGATGGAACCAGACATCCCCAGACGGGTTATCGAATGCTCAAAAAAGGGGAAGAGGAGCTTTATATAGACAAATATGAGCTTAAGAACTATTACTATTTAGGCTCTCAGAGAATTCAGAGGGATAATTTTCTCTTAAAGATTCTTGATTTAAGCAATAATGAAGTGACTTCAGACTATGAATTTACCATAGACTATGAATTTGGTATTTTAATGTTTATTTCTCCCCTGCCTCCTTTCCCGCAAGCTTATCCTCCCCTTTCTGAGCATATCTATACTATCTATGTTGAATACAGACATACAATAGATGCTTATATCCTTCGACCAAATATTATTCCGGGAAGCGAGAGGGTCTATCTGGATGGTAGAGAATTGACCAGGGATATAGACTACCAGATTGACTATTCAACTGGTTTTTTGAATTTCCTTCCTTCCCTTGAAATAAACGAATTTTCCCAGATAAAGATTGACTATGAATGGATGCCTTTTGCCGGAGGCAAGATGATAATCCTGGGAGCGCGGGCAGAGTATATTCCCTGGCAGCAATTCTCTCTGGGCTCTACTCTGCTTTCCCAAGCAGCTCCCCGATTAAATGAGGTGCCTAAATTAGATTCTGCTCCTTCTTCCCAGTTGGGGGTGGGGTTAGATGCTCATTATGATTTTTCCTCTCTTCTAAACAGGGTATGGTCTGGTAAAATCACTCCCGAGCTCTCTTTTAGTGCAGAACTGGCACAGAGCACTTACAATCCCAATACTTTCGGTAGGGTTGTTATAGAGAATTTTGAATCCACTAAAATCAGTGATGAGCTATCTATGAGTAAAGATAGCTGGCAGCTTGCCAGCAAACCAGTTCAAGAAGGACTAGCAGAGAGAAACACAATAGATATTAACGAGGAAGAGATTATAGGCAGTGAGATTAATCCTGGTTGGAGCAGTGGGAAGAGAAAGGTCTTAGTGTTAGACTATTATTTTGATTCTTCCAGAGAGGAAAACTGGGATAGTGTAGTCTATTCTCTCTCTTCCTTCGGAAAAGATTATAGTGAGAGAAATTTCCTGGAAATATGGATGAAGGGAGAAGGAAAAGGTGAATTTCTTACTCTTGACCTGGGAGTGGTGAGTGAAGATGTTGACGGAGATGCTTTTCTGGATACAGAGGATAAAAACGGTGACGGAAAACTCAATCCGGGCGAGGACGTAGGAATTGAGTTAGGGGGAAGACTCATTGGAGAGGGTAATGGCAGGTTGGATACAGAGGATTTGAATGGTAATGGCCTCCTGGACACAGATGAGAACTATGCCACTTATGATTGGATTATAGAGCCAGATTTAAGAATAGACTGGACAGGATGGAGAAAGCTCATTATTCCTTTAGAAGATGCATTTAATTGGGACGGGGTTAAATCTATGGTTAAACATCTTCGTCTCTTAATAGAGGGAGACGATATGGCAGGAACTCTTAAATTTGCTCCCATCAGTATCTCGGGAGACCGCTGGCGCAATTATGATATTGAAAGTAGGTCAGTGAATAGTGAGGATGACCCTGAATATAATCCTTTTGATGATGAGGCTTTTCTAGACTATTATGAAGCAATGTACGGGAATGCTCAAACCGCTGAGGGAAAATGGAAAAAGGAATCAGCCCTCTGTCTTACCTTAGCCCCGGAGGGGGAAGGCTGGGTGCAGCAAACCTTTGCTAAGCCTTATGATTATACCGATTATAAAACATTGAATTTCTGGCTCTGGGGAGACGAAAAGGGAGAGGACTTTGAGCTGCGCATAGGCTCTGAAGTAAAGCAAGCAGGAGACTATTATCAAAAAGAGGTTAAGATAGACTGGCAAGGATGGCGTATGGTAAGTGTTTCCCTGGCGGAGATGACCAGGCGAGGTTCTCCTTCCTGGGAAAATATCAGGCAACTGAGGGCAGGCATTAAAAACGAGTTTTCTCATTGGATAAAAATTTATCTCAACGATATCTTCCTTTCTGAAGTAGGGGAGAGTCAGGGCCTGGCTAAAGGTTTTTCCTTGCAAGGAGGCTTGGGAGAGCCTTTTTCTTTTATTGCTCAATATCAGGAAGTGGACGATGAATTTCAAAGTCTGGCGGCTTCCTCCTGGCAGGGAACAAGGCTAACTTCCCTGCGAATGAATCTTTCCCCTCTCAAGTTCTTGCCTTTGTCCTATTATTGGAGCAGAAAGGAGAATTCAGGTAATTCTTTCTCAGGAGCTCTCCTGGAGTCTGAGGCTGTTTCAGATAAGGTGATTGAAGAGAAAAAGGAGTATAAACTCTCCTTCCTTTCTTCTTTCTGGCCCCGGGCAACCTTTAAAGTAGAGAACAAATTTACTGATGACCCTTCCCAAGGGATAAGAGAAAAAGAGGATACTTATAGAATTTCCCTTGAATACAAGAATCCTTACTCATTTTTTCTTTTACCTATCTCTGTCCAGACTATTTACCAGAGAGAAGAAAAGAGGGATGAATACCAGCAAGAGATAGAAAACAAGAAAGAAATTACAGAAAATTGGCATATCAGTCTTCCCTTTCAACTGGCTAAGAATTTAACTCTTAAGCCTATTTATAGAGAAAAAAGGAAGAGTGAAATAGAGCAAGGTGAGTGGGAGACCCCTCAACTAAAAGAAAGGAATTTTTCTCTGGAGTCCCGAGCCAGCTTCTTTCATCTCTCTCCCTCTTTTATATGGCAAGGCGGCTGCAGGGAGGACAATTTTTCTGAAGGTGATTTAAAGGAAAGAGACCTTTTTACTCATTCTAGAATCTCTCTGAATATTCCCTTCCAACTGGGAGCACTTTTTGCAGAGACTTCTGTCTGGAAGAGCTTAAAATTGTACGGAAGATACGAGTCAAGCAGGGAAGTGCTTTATGAGGGTACTACTACCTCACTCGATCTATGTTCCGGCCTGGGGCTGAAAGAATTTGTCATAGATAATGGCAGGACAAAGTTTATCCTGGAAAAGGAAAGTCTTACTCTAAGACAGAGATGGCAGCCTTTCTCTTTTCTTGATTTTGCCTGTGATTATAGTCAGCAAAAAAGAAGAGAAGTAAGAGAAGATGTGCCTTATACCATAGAAATAAGAGTTTGGCCCAGTCTTGATTTAAGTTTTAACCTTAATAAGATACCGGGTAAAGTAGGGCGGCTCTCCTCGCACTTATTTACCAGCTCTTATCTGATAGCTAGCTACATCCATAGGGAAACCATCAAGAAGGATATATCTTTTCTGCAAATGGAGCAACCTTCTTTAACCTGGAGAGGAGGATTCAAAAAACCGGAAGACCTGGCTCTTATTCTCAGCTACAAGTCAAATCAGAAGGAGGAATCTTATTTTGGGCAGGAGGGTATCTCTCGCGATTCTTCTTCTCATTATGAAGCAAAGATAGACTATTTTGCTCTTTTTCCGGAAGGGGCCAAGATACCTTTTCTCAGGCGTCTGGTAAATTTTAAGAATAAAATTCACTTAATTTTGGGACTTAACCTGGAAACAAAAGAAGGCTCCACTGGCCAGCGGATCGAGGAAGATAAGCAAAAGTGGAAACTCTTCGGTGAAATAGGCTATAAGATAGAGGATAATATTCGCATTAAGCTGGGGCTGGAAGGAGGCTATGTTCA
>JAUWRE010000091.1 GCA_030610725.1 Candidatus Aerophobota bacterium
CCATCGCCAAAATCACCGATAGGTGGTTTGAGGCAACTGCGATCAAAAATGAGCAAGCCGAGACTATTAAGAAGATTACCGATAACTGGTTTGAGGTGAGTGCTACTAAGGACGAGCAAGCCGAGACCATTAAGCAGATCGCCGATAACTTCTTTAAAGTGACGGGAGAGCTCGATGCACTTAAAGCTCTCAATGCCGAGCAAGCCGTGACCATCGCCAAAATCACCGATAGGTGGTTTGAGGCAACTGCGATCAAAAATGAGCAAGCCGAGACTATCAAGAAGATTACCGATAACTTCTTTAAGGTAAGAGAAGAATTAGGAAGTGAAATAGCTGGTTTTAAAATTGCTAATGATGGTTTGAAAATTGCTAACGAGGAACAGTTAGCCACGATTAAGAAATTGAAAACACAGAGATTACTGTTAGGTCTTGGATTTTTAGCGGCTGCCTATATGGCGTGTGGCCAATAAGAATATGTTGCAAAATTAGCCTGAGGAGGTGGAAAAGATGCAGAAGAGAAAGGTATTTGGTATATTAGGGACGATGCTGTTGTTATGCGCTTTGGCTGGCAGTGTAGGGGTAGCACAAGGTGATTCTTCTCTTGAGGCAATTGAGAATGAATTAGAGAGTTTACAGGAAGAATACGCTCAGTTAAGCCAGACGATAGTAGAAGCAAAAGATATTTCCCTGGAGACAATGGTAAAGATGGCTGAATTCAAGGAGGAAGTCCTCTACAGATTGGGATTATGGCGGGCAAAACTGGCTGAAGGATTGATAAATACAATAGAGGCAAGGGCACTGAAAGCAAGCGTAGAAGAGCTCAGGGCGGAAGTTTCTCTGGCAAAAGAGATGGCTGCTTCTGCCAGGATTCAAGCTGATCAAGCTATAAAGGAGACCAGGGAATTAGCTAAACAAACTCAAGAAAAGACAGATATGATTCTGGCTAAAGTAGATGACATAATAAGAAGAGTGAGGAATCTAGAAAAGGGATTGGGAGAAAAAGCAAGTATCAAATTTAAATCAACTGGTCTTTATGAGACTAAAGCTGAGAATATCTACGAAGTAAAGAAAGGTGATAGTCTGTGGCGCATCGCGGGTTCTAAGGATGTCTATGATGATTCTGGTAAGTGGCGCAAAATTTACGAAGCCAATAAAGATAGGATTGGTGATGTTTCAGTAATCTATCCTGGACAGAAACTGGTAATCCCTGCGGAGTAACAAGAGCTGTGAATCGTATCTAGTATCTCGAAAGAAGGCTTTAAAATATACGTAATCAGGTAAGTGTTGCTAAAGAATATTGAGATATTGTAGCAGGTAGGATTTCCTAAAAAGAGGAAAAATCCCAAATTCTAATATCTAAATTCTAAACAAATTCAAATCTAAAATGTTCAAAATTCAAAACAGGTTCTGTTTTACTCATTCGAATTTTGGTAATTAGATATTGTTTAGAGTTTAGTAATTAGGATTTAGAATTTAGGGAGATATAAGCTTTATATAAGCTAATCTATTACTTACATTCGCTGCTGAGCTCTTACGCAATGACAGTAGTATACGTGCTTTAGTGAAGATTTACGAAAGTCCATATTTGTCCTGGAATTTCTTTATTCTTCCCCCACTATCAACAAATTTTTGTTTCCCGGTAAAGAAAGGATGACAATGAGAACATATCTCTACATGTAAGTCTTGTTTAGTGGATTTAGTTTTGTATTCAGCTCCACAGGCACATCTGATGGTTGTTTCGTGATAGGATGGATGAATTTTTTTTTTCATTGGAAAGTTACCTCCTTTTTATTTGAATCTTTTCCTAGGTGAGATACAATCTCCAGGAATTGCTTATTGTTTTCTGTTTTTTTCATTACTTCTATTACTGCTTCAATGGGTTCTTTGTAATTCTGTCGGTTAAGATAGTTCCTAAGAGCCCATATCATAGAAAGCTCGTTATCGCTTAATAGTAGTTCCTCTTTTCTTGTACCCGATCTATTCATGTCAATAGCGGGGAAAATTCGCCTTTCCGCTAGTTCTCTGGTGAGGCGTAGTTCCATATTACCGGTTCCCTTGAATTCTTCAAAAATAACTTCGTCCATTTTACTTCCTGTTTCTACTATAGCAGTAGCCACGATAGTCAGACTCCCTCCTTCTTCTATTTTTCGAGCTGCCCCAAAGAATCTCTTAGGATAATGTAGAGTGTTAGCATCTATCCCCCCAGAAAGAATTTTGCCACTGGTAGGGATAACGAGATTATAAGCTCGGGCCAATCTGGTAATGCTATCCAAGAGGATTACCACATCACGTTTTTGTTCTACCAGCCTCTTAGCTTTCTCAATGACTAATTCTGCTACACGGATGTGATTTTTTGGTGGTTCATCAAAAGTAGAGAAAGCAACTTCTCCTTTTACTGAGCGTTGCATATCTGTAACTTCTTCTGGTCGTTCATCAGTTAGGAGTACGATAAGTTCTATTTCTGGGTGATTAACTGCTATACCCTTAGCAATTTTCTGCAAAAATATGGTTTTTCCTGTCTTGGGAGGAGCGACAATAAGACCTCTTTGTCCTTTTCCTACAGGACAAATTAGGTCAATCAGACGAGTAGAGATATCTGCCGAATCGTTTTCCAAAACAATGCGCTTTTGAGGAAAAAGAGGAGTAAGATTTTCAAATACGGTTCTTTCTCTTGCTTTCTCTGGGTCTTCTTCATTTACTGTCTCTACTTTTAGTAGAGCAAAATAATTCTCGTTTTCCTTAGGAGGTCTAATTTGGCCGCTAACTACATCCCCTTCTCTGATGTCAAAACGCTTAATCTGAGAAGGAGAAACATATATGTCGTCAGGCCCTGAGGTGTAGTTTGTGGACCTAAGAAATCCATATCCCTCGCTAAGGATATCCAAAACTCCAGAGCCGTAGACAATTTCTTTCTGGTTGATTTCATCTTGAATAATCTTGAATATAAGGTCTTGTTTCCTCAAGTGTCTGTAATTTTCTATCTTTTTCTCGTCCGCTATTTCATGTAATTGGGCAATGTTTTCCTTTTGCAATTCAGCTATATTCACTCTTTATCCTCCTAGTGGCCTCAGGGATGGTTTCAAGAATATCACTGGCGATGAGGCTTATTTCTCCTTTTTTTTGGGCAGCCAGGTCAGCGGCATATCCATGAAGATAGACTCCTGTTTTGGCTGCTTCCAGGCAGGAGAGTTTCTGTGTCAATAATCCGCCAATTATTCCGGTAAGAATATCTCCACTTCCTCCAGTAGCCATTCCTGGATTCCCGGTCAGGTTAACCCAACTATTACCTTCTTTACTGGCTATTACTGTTCTTGCTCCTTTTAAAACTACAATAGCTCCTATTCTCCTGGCTAGAGCCATAGTAAATCCTATTCTGTCCTTTTGAATCTCTTCTACAGAAGCCCCCACAAGCCTACCCATCTCTCCTGGATGAGGAGTAATTATTAGGGGGGCTTTGTATTTTTTCAGCAGAGAGAGTTCCCCGGCAAGGACATTTATTCCGTCAGCATCGATAACCAATGGGATATCCAATTGGTCGATAATCGTACTAATTAGTTCTTTAGTTTGTTTAGTAGAAGAAATGCCCGGACCGATGGCCATTGCCTTGCATTTTTGGCTGAAGTCTTTGATTTTTTCAAACCCTTCCTTGCACAGAGTTTTGTCTTTACTTTGAGGTAGAGGGAGGGTCATTACCTCGGTCAATTTAGTTTCCAAAATAGGATTCAAATCTTCAGGGATACCTAATGTTACCAGACCCGCTCCTACTCTCAAAGCAGAAAGGGCAGTTAGGCTAGCTGCTCCCGTCATTCCTGGCGAGCCGGCTATGACTAAAAGATGTCCAAAGCTACCTTTGTGAGAAGACGGTTTTCTAAAGAATAACTTCTTAGAAATGCCAGCCAGAGTAAGAAGTTCAGAGTTAATTTTGTCTTCTTCCAAACCTGTAGGGATTCCTATATCTGCTATCTCGATTTCACCAGCATAATCCATCCCTGGGTATAGATATAATCCTCGTTTAGGGTAGGCAAGGCTAACTGTGTATTCTGCCTTTATTGCTTCCCCCCGTACTTCTCCTGTATCTGCGTCTATTCCTGTAGGAATATCCACCGCTACCGTGTTTTCAGAGTGTTTATTAATCAAGTCAATAACTTTCTTCATTAATCCTCGTGGTGCTCCTTCTGCTCCTGTGCCAAGAAGAGCATCTACTACTATGTCCGCTTTGGCAAGTTCCTTTTCTAATGATTCCACAAAGGCAGGAGAGGTAATTTCCCTCATCGGTATTCCCATTTTTTCAGTAATGGCCAGGTTGGTTGCTGCATCTCCCTTAATGTTTTTCTTTTCAGCTAGAAGAAATATTTTTGCCTTTACTTTCTGGTTAAAGAGATGTCTGGCTACTACCATTCCATCTCCTCCGTTATTACCAGAACCAGCAAAGATATATACATATTTTCCCTTTAGAGGACCATATTTCCTTTCTATCGCATCAGCTACCTTCAAACCAGCATTTTCCATAAGAACTATACTGGGAATTCCTATTTCTTCTATGGCTTTTTTGTCTATGCGGCGCATTTCTTCACTGGTGACTAATTTCATTTCCTTACTCTTTCACTATAACGCCACTGCCTGGGCTATAGCGTAATCATTATCATGGGAGATGCTGATCAGAACTCTTCTTATATTCTTTTCATCCAGAGCTTCTTTAGTTTTTTTGTTATTAGCCAGATAAGGCTCACCACTCTCTTTAGCTAGGATTTCTATATGCCGCCAGCTTATTCCTCCTCCTATGGATTTAAATATAGCTTCTTTAGCAGCAAATCTTCCCGCCAGATAAGCAAGTTTTGCTTTCTTTCTCAAGCAATATGAGCTTTGTATCTCTTTATCTGTGAAAACTCTTTCCTCAAATTGTTTTCCCCATCGAGCAAGAGCCTCGTCTATTCTTCTTATCCTAATGATGTCTATACCAATCCCTTTAATCATTAGCTCAAATCCAATACTCGCTTTGCTTGATTCTTGTATATCGTATTGCCTTTCCCCTTGCGTCGTCATGCAAATATTCAGTGGAATACGTTCCTTCCCGTCATTGCCAAGAGTCCTGAAAGTCTTCAGGACGACGAAGCAATCTCCAGGTAACGCTGAGCGATCTAACCGAGATTGCTTCACTACGTTCGCAATGACAAGCGAGGGACCTTGTTCACAATGACATGGTTTACTGAATATTTACGTCACATGGTAAGGTATATAGCTAGGCAAAAACTGGTGATATCTTCTTAGTGTCATCCTCCAATTAATTTGAGCATTTCGGCTACCGCTTCTTTTATTCCTACCAGACAAGCTCGAGCAATAATAGAGTGACCAA
>JAUWRE010000145.1 GCA_030610725.1 Candidatus Aerophobota bacterium
TCTTATCCACCAGCTAGCATAAGTACTGAAGCGGTTTCCCCGCTTATAGTCAAACTTATCTACTGCTCGGGAAAGACCGATGTTTCCCTCCTGAATAAGATCCAGAAAAGGAACTCCCCTCCCTGTGTACTTTTTGGCAAAACTAACCACTAACCTCAGATTAGCTTTAATCATTATATCCCGGTATCTTTCATAACAGAGCCTGGTCTCTCTAATCTCCCTTTGCATCTCCAAGAACTTCTCTCTTTTTTTAGACGCATCTAAACACTCTATCTCTTTTTCTGGTATTTCCATTATGAAATTAGTTATTTTCTTTATCTTTTTGAATTTTTTCCTTCCCACCTTCAAATCCTCTTCTTTTAACCCCCTCTTCTGCATAAAAGAGAATAAAGAAGGTTCCTTCTCCATCAACTTGACCAGTTCGGAAGCCTTGCCTCTTAAAATCTTCTTGCTTTCCTTAATCTTTCTTCCATACTCTTTTTCCTCTTCAGCGGAAAGTAAAGAAGTTCTCCCTATTTCTTGCAGATATCTTCCTATTCCATCATCTATACTTATTCCTAGAGAAGAGGATTTTACAATTTCCGCCTCTTCTCCCTCTACTTCTTCAATCTGCTCCTTCTGTAATATATCGACTATAACCTCAATCTCTTTTTGGCCAGGGATCTCACTGGTAAAGATTACCTCTTTATCCTCAGAGATAAGCTTACTCTTTTTTCTATCCCTGGTTAAAACAACCTTATCTTCTTTCTTCATAGATATTCACTCCATTATGATTTGCTTTTTCTAAATTGATTTAACTCTATTGTTTCATAAAGCCACTTGTCAATTTTTTCTCCTTCTTCTTCTTCACTTTCCTTTATCTTTTTCCTTACTTCACTGAATCTTCTCCGTTTTTTGTTTTTCTGTAAGTAGTTGATGAAATCAATTGCCACCTGCTCTTTGTCTTCTTTTTGGGAAAGCTCCTCAGACAAAGAGAAAGATGAAATAAGAGAAGAAAACTTTTCTTCCCCTAGTCTATTTATCAATCTAGAGGAAGATATTTCCCCTTCTTCTAATGAGGCAATTATCTCCTCGGCAATTTTTCTATGAGAAGAATCGATGAAATTATCTATACATTCACTCTCCTTTACTATTTTTATTATTGCTTTTTCGTTTAACATAAGCTGGAGAAGCGCCTTTTCCGTTGACATCTGCTTGTCTTCTATTTCCAGAAACTCACGCCGGGAAAAAAATCCTCTCTCCTTGCCTCTGAGCTTACTGAGCTCTGCCCGCAGTGATTCTTCATCCAAATCCAATCTTTGAGAAAGCTTTCTGATCATCTCTTGACGTCTCTCCAGTTTGGTCTTTTCTAGAATAGAAAAGAGAATAGCCACTATATCTCCTTTTTCCCTTCTGGCTAGAGAAGAACGATCACTAATAGCCATATCCAACCTGTAATCAAAGTAAGAGATAGCCCTTTTTTTCCTCTCCAGGAAGGAGTCTATGCCTTCCTTTCTGACCAGCTCCTCTGGGTCCATTCCTTGAGGCATATTAATAATATCCATCTGCAAATCAGCATTCATAAGCAAATCAAAGCTTCTCAAAGTAGCAGCAATTCCTGCTTTATCCTGGTCGTAGGCAATAAAAACCCGATCACTATAACGTTTAATAAGCCCTGCTTGTGAGGGAGTGAGAGAGGTACCCATAGAAGCAACTACATTCTCTATTCCCGCTTGGTGAAGGGCTATAACATCAGTATATCCCTCTACCAGAATCATCTCCTCCTTTTTCCTTATGGCCTCTTTGCTAAAATTCAAACCATAAAGAATTTTGCCTTTGTCAAAAATAAGAGATTGAGAAGAATTGACATACTTAGGAAGACTATTGTCCAAAACCCGCCCTGCGAAACCACATATCCTCTCTTCCGCATTGAAGATAGGAAAAATTAGGCGAGAGCGAAACCAAGCATACCATCCTTCTTTCCCCTGAGAAGTAACTACCAGGTTTGACTGCTTTAAGTTTTTCAGGGAGATTTCTTTTTGGTGAGCCAATTTAAGAAAATCACCCGAGGGAGGAGCATAACCCAGGCCAAACTCTCTTATTACCTCTTGAGTAAACCCCCGTTTCCTCAAATAGTCCTGGATAGCTCTATCTTTCTCTAATATTTCCTGAAATAGCCTGGCTACCAACTCATTAGTATGATAAAACTCCTGGCTTCTTACTCCTTTCTTATTTTCCGTATCCAGGATAGGAATAGATATCCCTACTTTCTCAGCTACCATCTTCACCGCTTCCGGAAAAGTTATCTTTTCCCACTTCATAAGGAAAGTGAAGAGATTACCTCCTACTCCACAACCAAAACAATGAAAGAGCTGTTTCTCCGGAGAAACTACAAAAGAAGGAGTCTTTTCTTCATGAAAAGGACATAGGGCCTTGTAGTTTCTCCCCGCCTTCTTTAAAGGTGTATACTGAGAAATAATCTCTACAATATCAAAATGATTACTAACTCTTTCTATTAACTCTTGCGAGATAAAAGACGGCATTCATTTCCATCCTTCAGGAATGAAGTAATTCTTATAAATATTTATAGCAAATCGATCGGTCATCCCAGCAATGTAATCCACTGCTATTCTTTCTTGGCCTTCTTTATCTATACTTTTTCTCAAGGAAATGGGAAGAAGATGGGTTTCCCTTAGATAAAAACTATAAAGCTCGCTTACTATCCGGTAGGCTTTTCTTGTCTCATTAAAGAGAAAAGAAGATAGATAAACTTTATCATACATAAAATCCCTTAGTTCATTAAATGCATCAAGAACAGTATCCCCCATCTTTAACTGAGCTCCTTGCCAACTCTCTTTTACTATGTTCTGAACTAAGGTATTAATCCTCTCTCTATGAGTCCTTCCTAGAATTTTCAATAATTCTCTGGGTAAATCTTTTTCTTTTATTATCTCTGCACGCAAAGCATCATCAATATCGTGATTAACATAAGCCAGGGCATCAGCTATTTTCACTACCTCACCCTCTAGGGTGCCAGGCTGATTTCTGCTTTTAGGAGTCAATATTTTTTCTTTATCCTGAGAATGGTTTAAGATACCATCTCTTACCTCCCATGTTAGATTTAACCCTTCTCCTTCCCTTTCTAGTTTATCTACTACTCTCAGGCTCTGTTTATTATGCTGAAAACTCCCTTTATAGACATCGTTTAGAGCCTCCTCCCCCGTGTGTCCAAAAGGAGTATGCCCCAGGTCGTGACCTAGCGAAATTGCTTCAGTTAGATCCTCGTTCAAACGAAGAGCACGAGAAATTGTACGAGCAATCTGACTTACCTCTAAAGTATGGGTAAGTCGAGTGCGGTAATGGTCGCCAAAGGGAGCAATGAAGACCTGGGTTTTGTGTTTTAGACGGCGGAAGGCTTTACAGTGAATAATCCTATCTCTATCCCGTTGGAAAGCTGTCCTCAATGAGCAAACATTTCTTTCCTCTCTCTTTCTCCCTTTACTCTGACTACTTTTGCAGGCATAGGGAGAGAGAAATTGCTCCTCAAACTCCTCTTGAGCAATCCTGTCAAAGAACTGACCTCTTTCTTTCCTCAAAGCCTACTTTTCTCTCCTTCTTCACAAGTTGAATAGGACGCAGATTTTCGCAGATAGACAAGATAAATAAAAAATATTAGAATTTGAACCTTGAACTTGTTTTCTGATTACTTTTTTTAATCCGTCTTTATCAGCGTCCCAAAAGGAAATGACTGAACTATTTTTTATTAATCATCTCTGCCAGGCTTACCTTCCTTCTGACAGACTCTACTTGAACTCATCTATTTTTTCCATAAGCTTCTTTGCCTCACCCGGAACAATAGAAACTATACTATCATAAACAAAAGGACCTATTTTCATCAAATATGGACTTATAGTAGAATCTTTCTTCCATCTATCTGCGTTTTCAGCTAGAGGAGAAATAGTCAAAAAAATCAAAATAACACTACATACTACTCCCCCTTCTAGCAGTCCTAGAATGAGCCCTCCTCCCCGATCTATCCCCTTGACC
>JAUWRE010000108.1 GCA_030610725.1 Candidatus Aerophobota bacterium
CTTCCAAAAGGATAAGGTATCTGGTGTAACTCACTCATCTTTTTAAAATGTTTCCTATCATAATCACCATAACTGACCCAGGTATAGTTTTTAAGATGAGGAAACCTTTCTTTTATCATATCACAAACTTGAGAAAAGTTCTTTTCTCCTTCCAGTTCCTCTGGAGTAATTCCTGTTAACTCAGTGCAAAACTGACTCACTTCCGAATACTGAGGTCTTATATTATAACCAGCCTTTGAAGAAATAGTTCCCGACAGTAAATCAAACTCTACTATTCCCACCTGGATAATCTCACTTATCTGTGCATCAGGTGGCTTTTCCTTCCAACAGGTAGCTTCTATATCTATTATGTAAACTCTATCTAGTTTTCTTGCCATCTCTTTTCTTTCTAAGTATGTTTCGTTGGTTCCTCTTGATAAAGAATGTGCGTAGCTTTGGGTTCTTGAGATAGATATAGTCTGAATTGAGTACCATATCTTCCAGTATAAAAGCAGGTATACCTGGGGTCAGGTTTTAGTTTTTGAATTGCTACATTCTTGATTGTTTTTTTGTTTTCTACCTTTAGCCTTCTTCAAGGCCTTGCTTGCCGTAGAATAGTGAACACCGAGGAAATGTTCTATCTGCTTTGGCCCATATCCGTATCGTACATGCACCAAATGGATCCTTTTACCATCCAAAGACCTTTTTCTTATTTAGAAAAGAATTCAATCTGAGCACAGTAATTCTAGTTTCTGTTATAGGGCGGGCGTTACCTCACAATATGTTCAAAAATCAAGACCTGACCCCGTTTCTATAAATTCTCATTACAAATTTTGGCAAAATTGAGAAGCATCTCAAAACGATTTGCTAGATAAAACAACTTAAGATCATTTATAATCTCTAACATCTTATCTATTCCCACATGCATAGGGAATATAGAAAGAGTTCCATCTGGTCTGAGGACTCTATGTAACTCTCTAAGCAATGCTGGTTTATCTTCTGTCATTTGGATTACATCATATAATAAAACTACATCTACACTTTCTTCTGACAAACCAGTAGCAAACTCCTCTTTTCTTGCAAGTATAGTTACTATATTTCTTAATCTTTCATCACTTGCTTTTTTCTCTACTGTATTTAAGCTTTTTGGCTCCATGTCTACAGCATAAACTTTCCCACCTTCACTAACTGCTATACTTGCAGAAATTGTATATGTACCTGAGCCACAGCCATAGTCCAATACTGTGTTTCCTTTCTTAATCCCAATCTTTTTTTCTAAAACCTGAAGAGCATTTTTTGCTAACCAATCTCTAAATTCCTCTTCATTAGCAAATTTCATTTCTTTTTCCTTGATAATATTGTTTTAAAACAAAAAATCTTTGACCGAAGAAATTTTGTCTTTGAATTTTTTTAATTTCTTTTCTGTTGGCTAAGCTCTCTCGACAACTAATCAAGAACTCTTTTTGCAGTTTACTTAATCTTTCTTTGCTCAATAGTTTTTTCCTCTCCTGCTAAGAAGCTTAGTGACTGATGGGGTCAGGTCTTGATTGTTCAATTACTATATCATAATCCTAACCCTCTTTTATTCTCTACTCTCTTACCTTTTCCACAAATTAGCTGTAGTTGAACGATGAACACTTAGGAAATCTTTCTATCTTCTTTACTATTTCTTTTTCTATTGATTCGCCAGGAAAACCTTTTTATTGAAAGAGAACTCTCCTCCTTCCAATTTTTCCAGAATTGAAGAATCCAATAGTCAAAACCCAACCTCTTCTTTACAGTAGTCCCAGGATTTCCAAAAATCAAACCCATTTGGGTTGGTTGAAATAGCCCGGAGTTACGGGACTTATTGAAAAAACAACTCGATTGTCTCTTACACTTTCAACGTCAAACGCGAAACCCAGGCCCGGTGAGGGCTAGGGCTGTTCCACACGGATAAACATCTGTCCTTTCTCCACCCGGATAACGATTTCATCAGCCTCGGTACTCCATGTTCTTTGCTGGCGCATCTTTTCACTGGTAAGGGTATATGAATATATTATGTTTGTATATGCTCGGTTTAGGGGATTAACGGGCACTGAGAATTGGATGCTTTTATTCCCGTATTGACACTAATATTCACTTAAATAATAATTCAATATCGAAGTTGAGGCACAGGCAAACCCTTTTGCAAATTTATCGCACCATCCCATATCTATTTTTACGCCTCCCCCGCCTCCTATTGAAAATTCCTTTTTGTAGCAATCTTCTATATCTATTAGGGTTGCTGAAGCAAGAGTAGCAGAGACCTTCTTTTCAAATCCTGGGCATAAGTAAGCGTTAATCTCCTTCATATAAGATTTTGCTTCTCTGAGTGCTTCTTCATTAAGCTCTCCGTATTTCAATATCATAGAGACAATTACCCATTGAGTATCTACAGCTCCTACCATAGCTCCGATAACAAAACCCATTTCCGCCTGCAGGGGACCTTTGGTTTCGAGGATCGTCCTTTGGAGCATAGCCTGATGCAGTCCCGTGTCAAGGACTCCTATAACCTGCCTGGTTGTCGGATTTACAACCCACCAGCCCCAACGTTCCTCTCCATTAAATTCAATGCTGCTATCTGGGAGTATTAATATGTCTCCTGACTCTAATGCACTTAAAGCTATTTTGGTGACATGAGGAGGCATCCCTAATTTTTTCACTTCTTCTTTCTCAAGGTATGAGTACAATCTTAAAGGAATGTCATTCCTTGCTGCCTCCTGCATTAAGAAAGCGGTTGTAAGCGTCCTTTTTCCTAAGAAAAGTTCAAGCACCTTGCCTTCTAAGATTGACTCTATAACGCCTCGTCCGTATAAAAAGGTCTCTTTCATTCCTATTGCTTGACCTGGGTAGGGAATTGCTTCAATGGTATCCTGCCTAAGGTCTATAGATACGTGAGCTTCCTCTCCTGTTCCTTCAAATGAAGTTATAATTATGCGCGGTAGAGAGTAATAACCAAAAATAGAAAGAGCTCTTTGTGCATCTTGGCTAAGATTGTCAGAAGTATATGCAAAAATCATATTTATCAAATGTCCCAATTCTGGCCCTATCTTCTTTTCCAGGGAAACACTTCTCTTTAAAATAGCATTTTTATCTTGTTGAGACTTTAAACTTTTTTTAATTTCCTCAATCCCTGATTTAACTTCATCAAGCAACTCTTTATCTAAAACCTTACTTAGTTCTTCTTCCCAGGCTTCGATCGGAATTCTATTTGCCGTAATAAGAATTGAATGTCTTTGAAAGAGAGCAGGGGTGTCAATATCTTGTAATTTCTCAAAAAGAATTCGTTCCGTTTCTAATACTTTCTCGCCTAGATTTTCTACCTTAAAGTGTAGCCAGACTCTGGTGATAGTTTCTTCATCTACTCTCTCATCAGAAGAGATAGGAATTATTTGAGAGAAGCAACCTCTGCCTTTATCTTCCCCTTTGATCATTAAGTTCGCCTGGTATAAAACTTCCAACTCTTTTGTTTTTTCTTCCTTTGCTTTTGATGAGCTCCCACTCAATCCTCCAAATAAGCCTTTATCAAGACCATTTTCTTTCTCCTCTTCTTGGATAGAACGGAAATCTGCCATAATTACTAAAGAGACGGGTTGGTTAGATATTTCTTGAATTGTTCCTTGCCATTTTAAAATAGTTTGACTCTCAGAGTTATTACTATTATTTTCTCTAAATCTTCTCTTTTCCACATTTAAATGGATAGTAATCTTAGGCAGCAAATCTTTGTTAATATGAGAGAAAGTCTTATCTAAGGAAGTGTATGCTTTCCCCAGCTCAGCGTCCGGAAAAGAAGGATCAAGATCCACCCAATGATTATTTTTTAAGATCTGAATCCAACAGTGATTTTTGACCGCTGATAAGAGCTCATTGTCCTGGGATGGATCATAAATGGGAATATTTTCACTGTATGAAAATTCTCTCTTTTCAGAGAAAATACTTTCAATCAATGATACAGCTTTCTTATCATCGAGTGTTCCCATTGCATACCGGACTTTTTCGCCTCTCCTGCTAAGAAGCTCAGCAAGAAGCATTGCTTGTTCCGTCGCATTGCCCCTGCCAGTCCATAATACTCCCTGGTGCGGTTTCAATATATAGGTGGATGGCTCAAAGTGAATTTTGTCTCTAATAAATATAAAATAATTTTCCCATTCCCCTTCAAGTGCCTTGCTGAGTTGATTAACAGATGTATAAATTCTATTTTCTTCCGTATTTTCATTTGCTCTAGAAGATAGGCTATCAAGTGAGAAAATAAAGAAAAAAAAGACAATAGCAAACATTATAAAAGGATTTTTTTTAAGTTTATTCATAAATTTCCTTAATTAAGGTAAGCTCGGTTTTATTTACCTTTCTTTTCATCATCTAGCTCCAATCTTTCAGATGTTTTTCTTTCTCTTTTCTCTCTCGGGTATTCAAGCTCCTGCACTAAATTCCGATAATAAGAATACTCCAAGAAAAAGTCAAGAAATACCTCAGGACAATTTCTTCCGTCGCCATTCTCGTATTGCGTCGTGCGTGATGCGTATTGCGCAATACGATATACGATATACGCAATACGAGATTGTCCTTCGGTAGACAATATAATTTCTAGTTCATCAAGGAACAAGTCGGTCAGGAGTCGGGAAACGGGTACTTGACAAAATTCTGAAATGTAGTAAACTCTTAATAGTTATAGAGATATGAAAATACTAAAGCCTCACCTGCTTGAGGCGAAATAAGCCCTGCTACGGCAGGGCTTTCTTTTTGCAGAATTAGATTCTAACTTATAATCT
>JAUWRE010000107.1 GCA_030610725.1 Candidatus Aerophobota bacterium
CCATAGAGAAATCCATGGTCAAAAACAGAAACCTTTGCTTCATCTTTGAGTACATACTCTCCGCTTACATAAACCCATTTACTCATTTCGCTGCTCCTCATTTGCATCTTAACATAATCTCATTCTAGTGACAACCTATCCTTTGGCGTATAGCGTTCAGCGGATAGCGTATAGTTCATACCCCCTCACCTTAATCCTCTCCCCCAAGGAGAGGAAAGTACTATTTCTGTCGATGAACCATGAACAATGAACAATGAACTATAAACTATGAAGTCTTAGAACGCATTTGGGGAAAGAGAATTACATCTCGAATGGAGGCAGAATCGGTTAGAAGCATAACCATTCGGTCTATTCCTATCCCCAAACCAGCGGTAGGAGGCATTCCATACTCCAATGCCTCCAGAAAATCCTCATCCAATGAGTCTTCTCTTGTTTTCACCTCTAATAATCGCTCTCTTTGTTCAAGGGGATCATTTAACTCTGAGTAAGCATTACCTAGCTCCTCTCCTCCTACAAATATTTCGAACCTTTCTATTAAAGAGGGATTATCCTTTTTTCTCTTGGCCAGGGGAGAAGTAGAAGAAGGGTAATCAAATATGAATGTGGGTTGAATTAACTCAGGAACGACATGTTTGTCCAGGAGATGCTCCATTATCTGCTCGTTTCTTAACCCCTCTACTTCTAAACCAGACTCCGTAGCTACTTTTCTTAGTTCTTTTTCATCATCATAATCAACCTCAACCCCTCCTATCTCTTTAAGCGCATCCTTGAAGGTTATCCTTTTCCAGGGAGGGGAAAGGTCAATCTTCTTTCCCTGGTAGTCTATTTTTAGAGTTCCTTTTGCCTTCTTTGCTATCTCACAGAAGAGTTCCTCTGTGAAAGTCATCATTCTTGTGTAATCGCTATAAGCAGAATAGACCTCCAGCATAGTGAATTCAGGGTTGTGGAATCTGTCCATTCCTTCATTTCTGAAATTTCTATTTAGCTCATAGACCTTTTCCAGCCCTCCCACCACCAATTTCTTAAGATAGAGTTCAGGAGCAATGCGTAGATAGAAGTCCTGTTTTAGAGCCTGGTGATGAGTTTTGAAGGGCCTGGCTGTAGCCCCTCCAGGAATAGGCTGCATCATAGGAGTTTCTACTTCTAGAAATCCCCTTTGATTTAGAAAATCCCTTATTAATCTTACTATTAGTCCGCGCTGTAAAAAGACTGTCTTCACCTCAGGGTTAGATAATAGGTCCAGGTAGCGTTTTCGGTAGCGAAGTTCTATATCCTGTAGTCCATGCCACTTCTCTGGAAGAGAACGAAGAGACTTGGCCAGAAGAGAAAATTGGAAAATTTGCACGGTTACCTCACCCGTTCTTGTCTTAAAGACCTTACCTTTTATCCCAATTATATCCCCCAGGTCCAGTTTCCGGAAGAGAGTATATTTCTCACCCAGCACATCTTTCCTGGCATAAACCTGAATTCTGCCCTTCTCGTCTTTTATATCGGCAAAACTCGTCTTCCCGTGAGCCCGCAAAGTAATAATCCTTCCTGCTATCCATACCTCTGTATCTATTTCCTCTCCTGGCTTTATCTCCTCATAGTTATCCTTTATCCATTGGGCAGAATGGCGAGGAGTAAAATTTGCCAGATAAGGATTCCCCTCTTTCTCTATCCAGAATTGAAGCTTATCTTTTCTTTCCTTTACCAGCTTCTCTTCCACCAATCTTGTCTGCTCTGTCATAATGAATTCACTCTGATTAACTGTTTTCCATCTATTTTACACAAGGAAGGCTATTTGTCAACATCAATCCCTTTCTAGAAGCTAGCGAGTATTTGCTTCCTGCCAAGAATTATGTTAATCTATAGGCAGATTAACCTTTGTTAAGAAAAATTCCTCGCTAAAAAGGGAACATTTTTTCCTTTTCTGAGTCTAAATATATGAGAGAGGAAATAATTTCATTAGTTTGGAAGGAGGAAATCATGAAGAGTAAAAAGTTCTTATTGGGAGCAATTATAGGAATAGTGTTACTAGGAAACATTTTTTCGCCTGTCCTGGCTCAGGAAGAAACAAAACCCCAATCCGGGAAAATAACCATTAGACCAGTGCCCGATTTTAAGATTGATGTAAAGGTGGATAAAGGATGTGGGAAGAGCTATACGGTAGGAGAAAACATAACTATATATTTCAAGTCCAATAAAGACTGCTATCTAACCCTTTTTGATCTTACTCCTGGTGGTGGTATAAGACTTCTTTTCCCCAATCGCTATGAAAAGAATAATTTTCTTGAGGCTAATAAGGTTCATACCATTCCTCCTGGATTTGTAGTTACTCCCCCTCCAGGGAAAGAAATGATCAGAGCTATTGCTACTAGCAGCCCCTGGCAGTTTTTCTCTGATGAGGAAATTATGAGATACCACAGTGAGCATCCAGAAGAAAGATACCCTGTTATCAGCAGGTCAGAGGAAGGCTTTGCCGCTAAATTCAACGAGAAAATAAAGATCATTCCACAACCTAATCGGGCTATGGCTAGTTGTATTTTTTATGTCATCAGCAAAGTAGTCCCCCAATACGGAAAAATTAAAGTTACCTCCTCTCCATCTTATGCCGAGGTCTATCTCAATGGTGCCTACCGTGGGAAAACGCCCATCACTCTTAGTAATGTCAAAGTGGGCAAGCATACTATCAAAGTCACTAAAAAAGATTATTATAATTACTCAGAAACGGTTCAGGTCAAAGGGAATAGTACCACTTATGTATCTGCTCGACTTGAACCTGTTCCTAGAACAGGCTCAATTTATATAAACTCTACTCCCTCCAATGCTAAGGCTTATCTTGATGGTGTCTACCGGGGGAGAACTCCTCTTACTATCAGTAATTTAGAAGTAGGTAAATACCAGATCAAGATAAGTAAAGATGACTATTATGATTGGTACTCCACTGTTCAGGTAAAACAAAATATGACCACCCAGGTATTTGCCCAGCTCGAACCAATACCAAGGACAGGCTCTCTTTATGTTACCTCCTCACCTCGCTACGCCAGAGTGTTCCTGGACGGAATAGAAAGAGGAACTACTCCCATCACTATAGCTGATATAGAGATGGGCTGGCATGAGGTAGTGATAATAAAAGAATATTACCGAGCCTATGTAGAATACTTGTATATTTATGCAGGAGAGCAAACAGAAGTAGAAGCAGATTTGGATAGAATATGAGGAAGAACTGACCACTTATTTCTTAAGACTTTGCTTCTTTAACGGAGATGTTGCGTTAACTCTAGAACAGCAATATAACTGACAAAATGAGTGATTACAAAAAGTATCATTATCAAATAACGCTCGTTATTTACTGTTCTTTGACTTTTTTGATTTGACAAAAGTCCAAGTTTTTGGCATAATAGTAATGTGGACTTTTCAGTCTTTTGTGAGGAGGTACTATTATGCCAGAGCTACATATCAAAGACATTATCATTGAGTTCGATGGTGATGATCTAACAAAGTATGGGCTATTTCCACTACTTGCCTGGTTTCTTATGGATTATCTCCTGCTCCCTCAGTATTTCAAAGGCCTTACTGTAAAGAAGAAACGCAACCGCAAGAGGACAATAAAGAGAAGAAAGCCTAAGTTTGATATCTCTCAGATGTGTATGGGAATCATAACTGCTATTCTTCTCGGCGTTGAACGCTTTAGAAAGATAAATGATGTCCTGAGCACAGAGACAAAGATTGCTGAGCTTGTGGGACTGCCTGAGTTTTTCGATCAATCTACAGTCCATCGTTTTCTCAATGAGTTCAATAAGTGGCACCTGAAACAGCTGGAGGATGCGAGTGATAAATTGCTCCATGACTTTGGTGAATCTCCGAGACAAGATGTTCTCGTATTAGATATCGACAGCACCACTCATTCCTTAGAGAGCAGAAAAAGAGAAAAAGCAGTTGTTGGGCATAACAAGAAGAATAGAGGAAAACCTTGTTATCAGTGGAGTGCTGCCTTCGTAAGAGGAGAGGTTGTATCCCAAAAACTCAACAAGGGAAATAGTCATTGCATATCCTGTTTCAAAGAGATTGTTGCATCAGTTGCTGCCAAGCTAGAAAAGCCCATCTCTATTATCCGGGTAGATGGTGGCTATTTCTCAGGTGATACACTAGAGTGGACAATAGAGAAAGGTTACCAGATTGTGACTATAGAAAGATACAAATGGATTATGTCTCAGAAGCCAAAGATAGATCCTGATAAGTGGATAGAATACAACTCAGATACCAAACTATACGATCTTGGCAGAATCAAGATAATCTCCACTACCGAGGCTATATTCAGGGCCATTTTGGTGGATACCAGGCAACATCCTTTTGGAAAAAAACAACTCAAAAAGAAACACATTCGCTATGCCATAGTTGAGAACCTGGCAACCGAACTTAGCGCCTCTGCCCTCTATGAATTTTATCATGGTAGACAAACCATAGAGAACTTTTTTAAAGAGTCAAAGAACCCGTTTAACTCTGGTAAGATGCCATCTCAAAAGTTTAGAGCCAATGAGGCATATCTTCAGTTTGTGGCTATTGCCTATAACTCATACTCGTGGTTTAAAAAAAACTTTTTCCATCAGCCTGGCAAACTCACACTATGGAGACCACAAGAGCTAAACTGATTAACCACGGTGGAAGTATAGAATTCACGGACCATATCTGTAGAATCAGGATAAACCAGAGCTATCCATATAAACAAGAGGTATATCAAATTTTAGAAAGAATGCGAAAAGAATCCAAATTCACCCAATATCGCTCTTGGTATTATAAGCATGGCATCTATTAAGAATTTATGTATTTTTGAGATTATTGT
>JAUWRE010000165.1 GCA_030610725.1 Candidatus Aerophobota bacterium
TCTCATCTTAACCAGGCCGATTTAGTGATAGCTTCCTCTGTTATCTCTCCTGATAACCCTGAACTTCAAATAGCCAAGAGAAAAAGAATGCGCACTGTCTCACGCGGCGCCCTTTTAGCCGAGCTTGTGAATAGGAAGAAGGGTATCGTTGTTGCCGGAACTCACGGGAAAACGACTACCAGTTCACTCGTCTATTCAATTCTTCGTCAGGCGGGTAAAGATCCAACTATGTTCATTGGAGGGGAAGTCAATGATTTCGGTGCTAATAGTAAATTAGGAAGTAGCGAATATGTGGTAGCGGAGAGTGACGAATCCGATGGTTCTTTTTTGCTTCTATCCCCCAGTATTTCCATTCTCACTAACATCGAAGACGACCATATAGACTACTATGGTTCCAAAGATAAGCTGGTGCAGGCATTTGTTCAATTTACCGGAAGATTGAAACCGGCAGGCACCTTGATAATCAACATAGACGACCCTTGTCTAAGTAACGTTATCAAAAACATCTCTTTGTCCCCTTCTCAAAAACTAATCACTTATGGAATTAGTCCTATGGCTGACTTTTCAGCAAGAAAGGTAAAGTTGAAGCAATTTTCCTCTTCCTATGAAATTAATTATCAGGGGAAAAAGATAGAAGATATAGACCTCCCTTTACCTGGTCAACACAATATATACAATTCCCTGGCCGGCGTTGCTGCCGGGTTAGATATTGGCATAGGGTGGGAAGAAATTAAAAAGGCTCTTCTTCTTTTCTCTGGTGTGAAAAGAAGATTTGAATTAATAGGAGAAAAGTCCGGTATTTTAGTAATAGATGACTATGCTCATCATCCCACAGAAATAAAGGTAACTCTGGAAGTAGCGGCAAGATTGGAAAGAAGAACAATCGCTATCTTTCAACCTCATCGCTATACCCGCACTAAAATGCTTCTTTCTAAATTTAGCACTGCCTTTGAGAAAGCAGATATTCTTCTTTTAACTAACATCTATGCTGCGGGAGAAAATCCGATTCCTGGAATGGACGGTAAATTGCTATTTGAAAAAATCAAACAAAAGAGAAGGAAGGCGACCTATTATTTTCCCACTTTCCAGAAAATCATTGATTTCTTAAAATGCGAATGCAGAGAAGGAGACCTAATACTTACTCTGGGAGCAGGAAACATAAACGAGGTAGGGAAGTCTTTTTTAGAGCAAAGCGTAGAACGTAAAACGAAAAGCGCAAAACCATAACCTAAAATTCAAAGAAAATTCAAAGAAAAGAAAAATAAGTTCAATAGTATAGGAATTTTCTTTTTCCCCTCACCTCAATCCTCTCCCCACTGGGGAGAGGGAAGGAGAGGGGGTAAGTTTTAAATTTTGAATTATAGTTTTTCGCTTTTAGTTTTGATAACTTATCCTATACGCTAAACGCTATAAAGAGGGAGGTATAACGGTTAGAATCTTCCTGGCTTGTTCAGGATAACGGGCGATGAAAAGAAGCTCATCGCTAACAAGAGGTTTCTGCGTATGGACATTAGCATAGCGAGCTAGTTCCAGAATGGTACAGGCTTCTTGCTCATTTTTGAACTTGATCTCTAACTTCTCATAAACGTTTCTGAAGCCTTTGATTCCACCATATTCCCCAGTAGTTATTTTCCTACCTGTTTCTACCATTTCTGGCTCTCCTCGCCCCAATTCCTGAAAGTCATAGAGCTCGTAGTTACGTCTATCCTTTAGCGCTCCATCAGCATGGATTCCTGATTCATGGGCAAAGGCATTATCTCCAACTCCCACCTGATTTATGGGGATAGGAACACCAAAAGCATAAGAAGTATACTTGGCTATCCTCCAGGCCTGGGAGAGGTCTACTCTTGCCTCTAATAAGTTCAACTTTTTGGTGCCACTGGACTTGCGCAAAGCTAGAATTACAGAGACTAAATCTGCATTTCCCGTCCTTTCTCCCATTCCATTAATTGTAGTGTTGATATAAGCGTCTACTCCTCCGTCTATGGCTCCCCTTGCTCCAGCTAATGCACAAGCCACAGCCATACCCAGGTCATTATGAGTGTGGATCTCTATGGGAAGCTGGATTTCTTGTGCTAAGTTTTTCACCCGCCGATAGATGGTAGGAGGATCATCATAACCCAATGTATCACAATATCTTATGCTATCAGCACCATGTTGCTTGGCCATCCGAGCAAACTCTATCAAGAATTCGTCGTCGGTACGAGAAGCATCCTCTGCGTTAACTCCTGCCTTCATCTCTCTTTTCTTTGCTTCATCAAGTGCCTCTACCATCATTCCTATTATACTGGGTCTGGAAGGATTCTCTCGGGGATATCTCACTACTCTATTCCCAAATTTTCCCTTTGTCATTTGTTCTGAAGTAGAAATAGAGATGTTTATATGCTTAAGCCCCAATTGATAGGCTTTTTCTACATCATCTTTAACCGCCCTACACCAACCACTAAGGATCATGGGGCGAAGAACTCCCATTTCGGCTAGTTCAAGGTTAGCCTTAAGATAATTTGTTTCGTGATTGGTAAAAGGGAATCCAAATTCTGACTGATAAATTCCCATCTCATTTAAATAGAGATTAATGATAGTCTTCTCTAGCTTAGCCAGTCCCAACCTTGAAGTCTGAACTCCATCTCTATTGGTGACATCTATAATGTAAATCTTGTTTTTCTTTCTATTCATTCCTTAGACTCTTTCCTTACCTTTGCTTTCTTTACTTCTATTCTCAGGGGAATCTCTACCTCTGGATGTAGTTTAAGAAAAACCTCTTTAACTCCAATGACTCGGATAGGCTCCTTTAAATCAACCTTACGATGGTCTATTTCTATCTTAAACTTTTTCTTGATTTCTTGAACAATATCCTGGGAAGTAATAACTCCGAACAGTTTCCCCTCCTCTCCCCTTTCTCTCGATAATATTAACTTCGCTTCTTTAAGTTTATCTGCTATTTTCTGGGCTTTGAATTTTACTCTTTCTTTCTTCTGCTGGATAATTCTTCCTCTTTCTTCCCACTGCCTAATATTACCAGGGGTAGCCATTAGCACCAATTTTTTTCGCAAAAGAAAATTCCGTGCATAACCATCAGCTACTTCCACTATCTCTCCGCTGTTTCCAAGCTTATTAATTTTTTCCTTCAATATGACCTTCACTATTAACCTCACTGAGTTCATAGTTTGTAGTTCATAATTCATCGACAAAATCAACGATAAGATGGTAAGTAGTGAGTGGTTAATTGGTGAGTGGCGCCCTCTCCCCTGTGGGGAGAGGGATGGGGTGAGGGGAGAATTAACCATTTAACTAATTAACCATTTAACTAACAAAACAATGAACTATGAACAATGAACAATGAACTATTTTATTTGTAGGGCAAGAGTGCCATTTCTCTTGCTCTTTTTATAGCATTGGAAAGTCTTCTTTGATGTTTAGCGCAAACGCCAGTGCGCCTTCTACATTTTATACGAGCCCGACTATCTACATAA
>JAUWRE010000129.1 GCA_030610725.1 Candidatus Aerophobota bacterium
GAGACAGTCTCAACAGATTATGATACATCTGATAAGCTTTATTTTGAACCGCTGACCTTTGAGGATGTGATGAATATTACAGACAAAGAGAAACCTGATGGAGTAATTGTTCAATTTGGCGGTCAAACCCCACTGAATTTAGCCAAAAGGTTAGAAGATTCAGGCGTGTTCATAGTTGGCACACCTGTTAAGTCGATTGATAGAGCCGAAAACAGAGATAAATTCGCCAGGCTGATAAAGAAACTGAAGATAAATCAACCGGCCAATGGTTCTGCTACCTTAAAAGAAGAGGCAAAGAGAATTGCTGAAAAAATAGGGTATCCTGTATTATTAAGACCATCATATGTATTAGGCGGCAGGGCGATGAAGATAGTCTATGATGAGGCCTCCCTGGATGAATTCATAGAAGAGGCTAAAGATACTTCCCAGGATCATCCTATCTTGATAGACAAATTCTTGGAAGATGCTGTGGAAGTGGATGTTGATGCTGTTTCAGATGGAGAACTAACAGTAATAGGAGGTATTATGGAGCACATAGAAGAGGCGGGTGTCCATTCAGGAGATTCGGCTTGTGTGCTTCCCCCTTATACTTTGAGCGATGATATAATTGATACTATAAGAAAATATACGTATGCACTAGCAAAAGAATTAAAAGTTAAAGGCCTATTGAATATCCAGTTTGCTATCAGGAATGATATAGTTTATGTTCTAGAGGTTAATCCCAGAGCATCAAGAACTGTCCCTTTTGTGAGCAAGGCAACAGGTATTTCTCTGGCAAAAATAGCAGCCAAAATTATGGTTGGTAGGAAATTATCCGAGCTTGCTTTCACCGAAGAAAAGCGGGTAAATTTTTTTTCGGTTAAGGAGTCTGTACTTCCCTTTTCAAGGTTTTCCGGAGTGGATATAATATTAGGTCCGGAGATGAAATCTACCGGCGAGGTAATGGGTATAAGTTCATCTTTTGGCGTTGCCTTTTACAAATCTCAAGTGGCAGCAGGGTCTATTCTTCCCAAGAAGGGAAAGATATTTATCAGCGTAAAAAATGACGATAAAAGGGATATAATATTTATTGCCAAAAGACTCTGTCATATGGGATTTGAGATAATTGCCACAAAGGGAACATCCAAAGTTCTTCGTTCTAATGATGTCAAAACAGAAATAGTTGATAAGATTGGAGAAGGTAGTACTGAAATACCAGAGCTTATTAAAAGAGGTGATATAAAACTTATCATAAATACTCCCTCCGGGCAAAGAGGACAATCTGATATGAAACCTATCAGAAGTTTAGCGATTATGCACGGAGTACCTTGCATAACTACAATTCAGGGTGCTCAGGCAGTTGTAAATGGAATGGAATCTATATTAAAAGGCGACCTTTCTGTTAAGTCGATACAGGAATATATAAGGGTTGGAAACAAGGAAGAAAGGAAGGGGTTGTCAACTAAGTGATTGCTATCCTTGATTATGGAATGGGAAACTTAAGGAGCGTAGAGAAGGCTCTCCAGAAGGTAGGAGCCCAGACCTTTATAACCAGCAGCCCTGAGAAGGTTCTGATTGCAGAGGGACTGGTCTTACCCGGAGTGGGAGCTTTTAAAGACTGTATGAAGAATTTAAGAGAGTACGGATTAATCGATGCTCTCTATCAGTTTATCCAATCTGGTCGGCCATTCTTAGGAATCTGTCTGGGTCTACAACTCCTTTTTAGTGAAAGCACAGAGTTTGGCCTTTACAAGGGCTTGGATATCATAAAAGGAAAGGTGGTGCAATTTTCTCAAAATTCTCTAGTTAAGGTCCCCCATATGGGTTGGAATACTGTCAAAATTAAAGAGGGAGTTCCGTTACTACAAGACATAGAAGATGAATCCTACTTTTATTTTGTTCATTCCTACTATGTAGTTCCTGAGGATAAAAGTATCGTTACTACCACTACCCACTATGGGATTGAGTTTGTCTCCAGTATATGTCATAATAATATTTTTGCCTGTCAATTTCATCCAGAGAAGAGCCAGGAGCTAGGGTTAAAGATTTTGAGAAGATTTAAGGAGTTTTGCCAGAAAAATGCTAGCTAAAAGAATAATTCCCTGCCTTGATGTCAAGGATGGTCGGGTAGTCAAGGGAATAAACTTTGTTAGGCTGCGGGATGCCGGAGATCCAGTGGAGAATAGCAAGATTTATGAAGAGCAGGGAGCAGACGAGTTGACTTTCTTGGATATCACTGCTTCCTCGGAGAGGCGTAAGATTATTCTTGATGTAGTAGAAAGGGCCGCCAGTGAGGTTTTTATGCCTCTCACTGTAGGAGGAGGAGTGAGAACTCTGGCTGATATTCGGGATCTTTTGAATGCGGGGGCGGATAAGGTTTCCATAAACACAGCGGCGGTAGGAGATATGAATCTGGTGAAGAAGGCAACTGAGAGATTTGGCACTCAATGTATTGTGGTAGCCATAGATGGAAAGAGAGTGAAAAGGACCGGGGGGGCAGAAGATGATAGCTCTTTTTGGGAGGTTTATATTTACGGAGGAAGAACTCCCACCGGGATTGACGTGCTACAATGGGCAAAGAAAATGGAGACTCTGGGGGCGGGAGAGATTCTGTTGACCAGTATGGACAGAGATGGCACCAAGGATGGTTACGATATCAAACTGACAAAAACAGTATGTGAGTTGATCAATATTCCGGTGGTAGCTTCAGGAGGAGCAGGAACTCTTAACCATTTCTATGATGTCTTTACTCAGGCTAATGCTGATGCTGCTCTAGCCGCTTCTATATTTCATTACAAGGAATATTCAATCAAGGAAACCAAGTATTATTTGAAGAAACGAGGGATTAATGTAAGAATCTAAGTTGTCGGTCCCAAAAGGAGTTTTCCCGTTGCAAGAAGAATGTGGTATTTTTGGAGTCTATAACCATGCTGAAGCAGCCAAGCTGACCTACCTAGGACTATATGCTCTTCAACATAGGGGACAGGAAAGCACAGGAATAGTGTCTTCAGACGGTTTGAATGTTTCTGTTCATCGAGGTATGGGTTTGGTAAATAAGGTTTTCAATGAAGAAATTATTGGAGGGCTTCCTGGACATTTAGCCATCGGGCATAACCGTTATTCCACGATGGGCTCAGGTATTCCCGCTAACAGTCAGCCTCTCCTGGTCAGCTTTCGTGGGGAAGGAATTGCTCTTTCCCACAATGGTAATCTCGTTAATGCTGAAGAGTTGAGGGATGAACTGGAATCGAGTGGTTCTATTTTTCGGTCCACTATGGATACTGAAATCATCGTTCATCTTTTGACCAAATACTCCAAATCCTTAGGGAAAAGGCAAGCTCTGCTTGAGGCTCTGAAGCGAAGCAAGGGAGCCTATTCTCTGCTGCTTCTTAACAAGCATGAACTCATTGCAGCACGTGATCCCCGAGGATTTAGGCCACTAGTTTTGGGGAAACTAGGGAAAAGTTTTATTCTGGCTTCTGAAACCTGCGCTTTTGATCTTCTAAGAGCAAGCTACTTGCGCGAAATAAAACCAGGAGAAGTACTGGTAATAGGAAAAAAGGGATTGACATCTTTCTTTTTAGATCCGGCTCCCAGGCTCTCTCACTGCATTTTTGAACATATCTATTTTGCTCGTCCTGACAGCCTGGCATTTGGAGAGAGTGTCCATGGCGTAAGAGAAAAACTAGGAAGGAAACTGGCTCAGGAGAAACCAGCGGAAGCCGACCTGGTTATCCCTGTCCCCGATTCGGGAATGTCAGCTTCTCTTGGTTATGCCCAAGAAAGCGGAATTCCCTGGGGTATGGGACTCACCAGAAATCACTACATCGGAAGAACTTTCATTCAACCAACCCAGTTTATGAGAGATATGGAGGTAAGAATAAAGCTCAATCCTGTACGGGATGTTCTGACAGGGAAGCGTATCATACTAGTGGATGACTCCATTGTCAGGGGAACTACTTCCCAAAAAATAGTCCGTCTCCTCAGGGAAGGAGGAGCGAGAGAAGTCCATTTTCGCGTCTCCTCTCCTCCTATCAAGTTTCCCTGTTTTTTTGGTATTGACACCCCAGTCCAGAAAGAACTCACTGCCGCTACCCATAGTATTGAGGAAATAAGGGAGAAATTGGGCGCGGAGAGCCTGGGCTACTTAAGTCTGGAGGGGCTACTGAGCTGCGTAAAGAATCCTCAGAATTATTGCACAGCCTGTTTTACCGGAGATTATCCTCTGGAAGTCCATCCTCAAACGAAATATATATTCGAAAATGTGTATCAAAAAGCAATT
>JAUWRE010000151.1 GCA_030610725.1 Candidatus Aerophobota bacterium
CCTATAGCTTCTATAGCTTCTTCCTTCGTATTTGGTAGAAAAACTCCCTTACCAGCAGCCAGACCATCTACCTTGATCACTTTTGGACCTTATTTCTTTATGTAGGAAATATACTAAGTTAAAACAGACAAAATCTCAAAATCGGCCGTAGTGATACCGTATTTCTTCATAAATTTTTTGGCGAATACTTTACTCCCTTCCAGTAAAGCAGCCTTTTTTGAAGGACCAAAAACAGCTACTTTCCTTTTCTCAAGGTAGTCTGTTATTCCATTAACTAAAGGAACCTCCGGACCTACTATAACAAAATCTACCTTTTCTTCATCAATCAGACGGGCAAGAGAAGAGAAATCATTCTCATACTCGATTTTCTGGCACTCAGCAACCTCTGCCATGCCTGCATTTCCAGGAACAGCATATATCTTCTCCACTCGAGAGCTCTGCCGCAACTTCCAGCATAAAGCATGTTCTCTTCCTCCCCCTCCTATTACCAAAACTCTCATTCTCTCCTCCATTTTAGCGTATAGCGTATAGCGCTTAGGGTATAGGGCAAATCTACATTCTCCATATTGATAAACTATAAAAATGAACTGTCCGCCAGGGTCTTGTGTTTTTCACTTTTTTGTATTCTTTTGTCTTCACTATCCGCTATACGCTAAACGCTGTACGCTATTGGTATTCCACTAGTTCACGGTCAGGATGATATTTGATCCAATGCTTAGGAAAAGCTTTTATGTGTAGAGCAATCCAATACTCCTTTTCTGGTTTATTCTTCAAGAACAATCTAAGTGCCCAACAATGAAGGTCCCACCAGAGGGAATATACTTCCTCTTCTATATTCTTTTTCTCCCAATCATAACGAAGATAGCCAGATAGTCCCCATTTCTCCCCCACACTAAAACCTCCTTGAGCAGTAACATCTGTCAAGTCCTCTTGAGGATATCGTTTCATTCCTACTCTTAAATTCCACTGATTACCTTTCAAGCCTAGACTGCTCTTTATTTCCTTATATTCTTTTCTATAAGGATCATAGACAAAATGGAGATCGAGGTATTCAGTGTAAGGTAAAGGAGGGGCCAAGTAGAATTTTACCTCCACAGGAGAAAGTCTTTCTTTTTCTTTAGTTAAATCATAATTGGCTTTCACTTCCCCTGAAAGAAGTCCAACTTTCCCAGAATAAAGATAGTCTCTTAAATTAAGTTTTATCAAATTTTCTGGATGAATTTCACCAGTTGCCTTTCTGTAATCTCCCAGGCTAAAGAGTAGTTCAAAATCATCTTTAACTTCGGAAGAATGATAATAATCTAAAGAAAGTCTTCCTATATGGGTGTAATTTTCAGATTTAATTGTAATTTCAGAAAACAGATTTAATTCCTGGTAAGCGATGCCTCGATAACCACCTGATTTCTCTCCTTCTCTTTCATACCAATAGTGAAAGAGATGATATCCTATTCTGGGCCTGAGTTTAAAATATCCAAAATTGGTCCAGGGTGAAGAAATATCAAGAAATCCATCGGCTCGTAGAATACTTTTATCATCTTTCTTGAAATTGGTAATCTCTAAAGCCTCTTCGCTATTAAGATAAGACTCACCTATTCTCTGGGAATCAAAATTAAGCTTGAACTGGGGTAAACGCTCTATAGAACCTCTTTCAAAAACAGGATTTACTGCTGGTTGCGCCAGAATGCTTGCATTATAGCCAGGTCCGCGATGAGCCAGGTATAAATAAGCAGTTTGGTATTCTTGGCCAAAATAATCTTTAAGAAAATATTGGTCACTCAACCGATTCAATCGAAGCTTAAGAGAAGTGGATTCAGAAAAACTCTGTTGATATTCCAAACTAGCTAGCCACCTTTCTTCTTGCGTATCTTTCTCCTTGATAAAGTAAGTGTTCAGATTCCCTTTGCCTCCTTCAAGCCTATAGGAGATGTCTATCCCCTCTGCCCACCCCTTTTCTTCTCTGTAATCCAAATGTAGCTTAGCCTGAAAAGAGGGAGAAGCATAAAAGTAATATCCTGTCCGAACTGACCAACCGGCAAAATCACTATAGCTAAAGCTGGGAAGTATAAATCGATTCTCCTCTCGTAAATATTGCACAAAAAAAGGTAACCAAAAAACAGGTATATCTCCCAGAGAAAAGGTAACATTACTCATCACAATCTCATCATCCAGGCGGATACTAATCCTCCCTGCTCTTATCTTATAATGAGGCAAGGAAAGCTCACAACTGGTAAAGTAGGCTTTTCTCAATTCTATTATTTCCGAGGAAAAAAAAGCCTCTTCTGCCCGATAAAAAAAAAGACCTTCTTTCCCGCTAGCATGTTGGATTGTTCCTTCTCCTTTCTCTAGATTATATCTGAGATTTTCTCCCTCTATTCTTCGCGCTTTCAATCTGAAATTCACTTTATCCCAGGCCAAAAGTTCGGAAGTATGTAAATCTACTCTTACATTTTCTGCTTCAATCTGAACATCTTTATATTCTAGTTTGACTTTTCCTTTTCCTATGACTATGGACAGGTCCTCACTCCAGCTAATGTAATCTGCTTGAAGGTTAATTTGGAAGGTTCTTTCTGAAGAAAAGGAAGGAAAAACCATAAAGAGGAAGCTTATCGCCATTGCAAAGAATAGCAGAAGAATAACCTTTCCTATTTTAAAGTTTGAATTTTTCTCCCAAAAAAATCTCCCTTGCTTTCTTGTCTTGGGTAAGCTCATCTCTCTTTCCGGTAATAAGAATTCTCCCCTGATATACAATATAGGAAAAATCAGTAATCTGAAGAGTCTCTCGAACACTATGGTCAGTAAGAAGTACCCCTATGTTCTTATTCTTAAGCTCAGAAATAATCGTCTGCAAATCAGAAACAGTAATAGGATCTATCCCGGCAAAAGGCTCATCAAGAAGAATGAAGTGAGGAGAAGTAACTAAAGCCCTGGCTATTTCCACCCTGCGACGCTCTCCCCCAGAAAGCAAATAAGCTTTTCGCTTGGCTAAATGGCCAATTCCCAATTCTGATAATAGATAATTTGCCCTCTCCTCCTGTTCTCCTAAAGAAAAATTCAAAGTTTGAAGGATGGCTATCAAATTCTCCCTAACAGTGAGGTTTTGAAAAACAGAAGACCCTTGAGGAAGATAAGCAATCCCCTTTCTCGCTCTTTGATAAGTAGGAAGATGGGTAATATCTTCTTCTCCTAACAATATTTTTCCCTCATCAGGCTTAATTAAACCTACTATAAGATGGAAAGTGGTGGTTTTTCCTGCCCCATTTGGACCCAAAAGACCCACCACTTCCCCCTGACTCACCTTAAGAGATATCCTATTTACTACCGGGACCTTTCGATATCTTTTTACTAAATTGTCCACTTGTAGAACCACGAATTTACTCCTCTTCCAGTTCTTTCAATATATAAATTGCTTTGACAGGAGTTCCTTCTGCTTCAATTTTTTCTGTTTTAATCCAAATAGTCATCTTATGTGCCTGAAGATCATTCCCCAATTCATCCCGGTAATGGACTTGTCCCTCCATAATTAGTCTATCATCTTCAGCAACGTAAATAGCACTTTCACCATTAACCTGCCTATCTTTCTCTTTCTGGATTACTTTAACGTTCCCCCTGGCTATAATTTCCTTCAGAGTATTCTCTTCGGTTAGATAGACATCCATCTCATCTGCCTCTAATACTATATCTTCCCAGGTAGCCTTTACTTCACCTTTATAAGTAAATACTCGATTCCCATAATCTATCCTCTGTTCAGAAGAACTGACTACCAGCGTCTTTTGATTTGCCACGGCTGCTCCTGCAAAAATGATACTTAAAATAAGTACTAACCCAATTTCTGGAAAAAG
>JAUWRE010000180.1 GCA_030610725.1 Candidatus Aerophobota bacterium
GTCTATTGCCTATCAGGTAAGGGATGTTATTGAGACAATGGAAAAAGAAGCTAAAATAAAGGTGGAGAGGTTGAGAGTGGATGGAGGAGCGGCAGAGAATAATTGGTTGATGCAGTTTCAAGCTGATATTCTGGGCATTCCTGTAGAAAGACCCGCTATTTTTGAGACTACTTCATTAGGAGCAGCCTTATTGGCTGGTTTGACTGTTGGCTTCTGGAAAGAACAGAGAGAACTCACTGCGCTCTGCAAGCGCCATGCTTTATTTCAGCCTAAAATGGATGAGAAAAAAAGAGAAAATCTTTACAGGGGATGGAAGAAAGCAGTTAGTCGAGTTTTAAGCAAGTAAGAGAAATTAGTTCTTTTTAGTTAAGTTTTTCTCTCAAAACACTTATGTTTCTTTTTTTCTAGCCTTTGCCAAAGAACTAACATTTTTACTCAGTAATTGAATCTATCCTTTTATTATAATACAGAAGTGCAAGGAAGAGTCTTGACATGGTCAGAAGCGTTCTTTATAATTGTTTTAGAGGATCTGGGAAAATTGTTTTTTAATATGGAGCGAGCTTGAGGAAGAATTAAATGAAGGGGTGGATTTGAGAATTCTTAATAGTGGTGTTACTTCTCAAATCAAAAATAATAGACGATTTAAAGAAGTGGGTAGAATACTGGAGAAAATATATTGAGGAGTAAGGGATGAAAGCGGCTTTTCTATATATAGATAAAGCAAAACATATGGGAATTGAAAATGTTGCCAGGCCAGCCTGTGGAGCAGGTGATGTTTTGCTAAAGGTTAATGTTTGTGCTATTTGCGGAACAGATGGAAGGATATATCAGGGGACAAAAGATGTTACCAAAGGATTTATTCCTCAAATTAGAGGATACGGTGAAGGTAGGTTTATCATTGGCCATGAGATTGTGGGGACCATAGAAAAAATTGGCTCTGAAGTTGGGAGTCCTGACTATGGAATTGGAGATAAGGTGATTCTGGTTACCTCAGTGGGTTGCCAAAAAGAGGAATGTAGGCCCTGCCGGGAAGGAAACCATAATATGTGCAGGAATAACCATCCCATTGGCTACTATTATCCCGGTGGTTTTGCTGAGTATATACTAGTTCAGGATGCTGCTGTTAAGCAGGGTGCTATAATACCTGTTCCAAGAGGTTGTCCTGTTTCAGACGAACATCTGGCGATGGTTGAGCCACTTTCCTGTGTCGTAAATGGGCAAGATTATCTAGATATTAGCAAGGGAGAATATGTTACCATAGTGGGAGCAGGTCCTATTGGTTTGATGCATGGTCTTCTAGCAAAAAGTAGAGGAGCGAAAGTTATCCTGGCTGAATATTCCCCGGTAAGGTTAAGTAAGGCTAAGGAATTTGGTTTTGACTACTATATTACCAGTAGAGACACTGATTTAGTAAAGGCAGTATTAGAGCTGACTGATGGAGAAGGGACGGATGTAGGAATAGTCGCCTGCTCGGTGAACAAAGTTGCCCAAGAGCTTCTAAGAGCAATGGCTATGAAAGGCAGACTAAGCTTTTTTGCTGGGTTTCCCAAAGAAAACTCTGTCTTAAAATTAGATGGGAATATTATTCATTATAAAGAGGTCTCAATTTATGGAGCCTTTGCCTCTAATAGACCACAATTTAAGGAAGCTCTTAGACTTATTGTGAGTGGCAAGGTATCTATGGACAGAATAGTTACCGATGTCTTTCCCTTAGAAAGAATAACAGAAGCAATGGAGAAGATGCTGGATAAAGAAGGAGACGCACTAAAGGTTGTTATAAGACCTTAAATCGTATATCGTATTGCGTGATGCGTATTGCGTAAGAGGAAGAAATAAAAAAGGGTCGAACTTCAATGATATTAACCAACAAAGTAGCTATTGTAACTGGTGCAGGACAGGGACTAGGAGAGGCTATTGCTATAAGATTGGCTCAAGAAGGGTGTAAGGTAACCGTAGCCGATATAAATCTTTCTAGTGTGGAAATAGTAGCACAAAAAATAAAAGAGATAAAAGGAGATTCTTTTCCCTTGGAGGTAGATGTAACTAAGAGTAACCAGGTAAAGTCGATGGTTGAGAAGACGGTAAAGGAATTTGGTTACCTCGATATAGTGGTAAGCAATGCCGGAATATTGAAGTCTTATGAATTGACCGACTTTCCGGAAGAGGATTGGCGAAGAGTAATTGAGGTTAACTTAGTGGGATATTTTTTACTGGCCAAAGAAGCGGCTAAAATTATGAAAAAACAGAAAAGTGGAGTAATAATTCAGATAAACTCCAAATCTGGCAAAAAGGGCAGCTATTGGAATTCTGCTTACGCTGCCTCAAAATTTGCCGGAATAGGTCTTACTCAGAGTATAGCTTTAGATTTAGCTCCTTACCATATTCGGGTAAATGCTGTTTGCCCGGGTAATCTTCTCGATTCCCCCCTTTGGGTAAATAGTCTTTACCAGCAGTATGCAAGGAAATGGGGAATTTCCAAAGAAGAGGTAAGAAAAAAATATGAGAATGGGGTCCCCTTGGGCAGGGGTTGCCAGTATGAAGATGTGGCCAATGTAGTGGTCTTTTTAGTCAGCGATGAAGCTTCCTATATGACCGGTCAGGCCATAAATGTGACCGGCGGAGAGGAAATGAGGTAAAGTGAGTTGCAAGAAGTATTTCTCAGTAAAACCGTTGATTCTTTTGAAGTATCGTAATTTGAATGATTTCGCTGAATCGTTATCAAGCAAATCTCCTCAGGTAATAGCTCAAGAAAGACGGGGGGAGCAGGCCGAAGGCCGTTGAGGGGGGATGTTTCCCCCCTCAATATGTTCTAAGGGAAAGTTATGAAGATGAAGGCAGCAGTGCTTTATGGAATAGGGGACTTAAGATTTGAAGAAGTTCCTCTGCCTAAAATAAAAAAAAGAGAAGTTCTGGTTAGGGTAAAGGCTTGTGGGATTTGTAGCTCAGATATAGCTAGAGTTATGGAAAAGGGGACTTATTCCTTTCCTCTCATTCCTGGACATGAGCTCTCTGGTGAGGTAACGGAGATAAAAGGAGAGAGCTCAAGCCTTAGAGAGCAGACT
>JAUWRE010000183.1 GCA_030610725.1 Candidatus Aerophobota bacterium
TGAGTTTGATACTGTATTGAAAGGACTGTATAAGTTTGCCGGTCCTAATAAGCCTGCTTTAGAAAACGTGATGAAGGCTTTCCAAGAAAGGCATCCCTTGACTAAATTTGCTCGTTTACTTCTTCAAGAAAGACTCTCAAAGGTAGCCAGAGAAAGATTAGCCAAGAATTTCTTTTGTGATTGGGTTACCGAAGCAAAAAAGAGGGAGAGATTAGAGGAAGAAGGTTTTAAAGCTCCCTGGTTTTTTGTTATTTCCCCCACCAATGCTTGCAACCTCAACTGTTATGGTTGCTATGCCCACGAGTACGAAAAAGGACAGGGTTTATCTTATGCTACTCTAGATAGAATTCTGAAAGAAGCTAGAGAATCGGGGATTCGTTTTTTAACTATTTCAGGAGGGGAACCCTTTTATTACAGGGACAAGGAAACAGGAAAAGATCTATGGGATTTAGCCAAGAAGCATAATGATATGTATTTTCAAATCTATACTAATGGGACCCTACTTGATGAAAAGACAATAGAGAGGCTGGCTAAAATAGGTAACGTTGCTCCGGCTATTAGTATGGAAGGTTTTAAGAAGGAGACAGATGAAAGAAGAGGAAAAGGGGTCTGGGAAAAAATAAACAAGGCACGGCAGGATTTGCATAAGGCAGGAATTATGCAAGGATTTTCAGTTACGGTGACCAGGCAAAATGCAGATGTTGTTTCTAGCGATAAATTCGTGGATGAGCTCATTGCTAAGAATATATCTTTTGGTTGGTATTTTATCTATATTCCCATAGGTAAGAAGCCAGCCGTTGAGCTTATGCCTACTCCTGAGCAGAGAATTAAACTTCGCCAGAAGATATGGGAATGGCGATCAAAGAAGCCTATTTTTATAGGGGATTTCTGGAATGATGGACCCTGGGTAGGAGGTTGTATAGCCGGAGGGAGAAAGTATTTTCATATTAACTCCAGGGGGGATGTAGAGCCCTGTGTGTTTGTTCATTTCGCTGTGGATAATATTTTCAAACTCTGGGAAGAAGGGAAGGGTTTACGGGAAGCGATACTCTCTCCTTTTTTTCTTTCTATAAGGAAAAAGCAACTGGAAAAAAATGATAACTGGTTAACTCCCTGTACTATTATTGACAAACCCGAGATTTTAAGAGAAGCGGTTAAGGAATGTGGTGCTTATCCTACTCATAAGGGAGCGGAAACCATTATAGAAGGCAAAATCGCTCGTTTTTTGGATGATTATGCCAGGCACCTCGATAACCTTACCCGGCCTGAGTTTGAAAAGATGATAGCAGGAGAATATGACTCTTCTGTCGTCAAGTTGAGTAAAGTAATAGAAAATCATCGCCGAAAAAATAGAGAAGAGCTAGAGATTGAAACCAGAACAGCCAAAGAAAAAACTACTTCTAGGGAAGAAAGGAAAAAATGAAGATTCTATTGATTTCACCCACCTGGAAAAAGAAGACCAAAAAGGAAAGACTGGGCAGGCACAAAGTATTTAAAGTACCACCGCATGGCCTTATCAGTGTAGCGGCTTTAACTCCTAAAGATATAGACATAGAGATAGTTGATGAGAATATAGAGGAGATAGATTTTGATAAAGAGGTTGATTTAGTAGGGATAACTACTATGACCGCTTCCAGCCCTCGTGCTTACGAGATAGCTGATGTATTCAGGGATAAAGGAGTTTCGGTAGTATTGGGAGGAATGCACGTTACCGCTATGCCCGAAGAAGCAGCCCAACATGCAGACGCAGTGGTGATAGCAGAGGCAGAGGGGAATTGGGAAAGGTTAATCCAGGATTTAAGAAGTAAGGGCAAAGATGGTCTAGCCAAGTTTTATCAGAGTTCTCAGAGGCCAGATCCCACGAAAATACCTATCCCCAGAAGAGAGCTTATAGAAAATAAAAGATACCTCCTTTCTCGCTTTTTACAATTAACCAGGGGTTGTCCCTTTGATTGTAACTTCTGTTCGGTAAGCCGATTTTTTGGTAAGAAATATCGCTTTCGTCCGGTAAAAAAAGTAATAGAAGAAATCAAGGGAATGACAGGTAAATCCTTAAAGACGCGATTTCTGGGTTTTCTGGATGACAATATTGCAGGAAATGTTAATTATGCCCGGGAACTATTCAAAGCCTTGATACCCTATAATCTTTTATGGGTAGGACAATCTTCTATTGACATCGCCCGGCATGAAGATGTTCTCCAGTTGGCAGCGGCTAGCGGGTGCAAAGGGTTATTTATTGGTTTTGAGTCAATTTCAGAAGCTTCCCTTAAAGAGACTAATAAATCTCATAACAGGATAAGCTTTTACGAGAAAGCTATTAAGAAAATTCACCAGGTGGGAATATCAATTGAGGGAGCTTTCATTTTTGGCTTTGACCATGATGATAAAAGTATCTTTCAGAAAACAGTTGAGTTTATAGAAAAGGTAAAACTGGACATGATTCAATTCACCATTCTTACCCCTCTTCCCGCTACAAGACTGTATGATAAATTAGAGAAGGAAGGTAGAATCACAGATAGGAACTGGTCAAATTATGATTTTAGCCATGTAGTTTTCCGGCCCAAATTAATGACTCCTCAGGAATTAAAAGAAGGATATGATTGGGCCTACCGGAGAATATATAATCTTCCTTCTATCTTTAAGAGAACAGGTGGTTCATTGGAAGGAGGAAGGTGGAAGTGGTTGTATTTGAGCGCACGCTTCTTTTTGAATATGGGTTATAGAAGGACTTTTCAGGGAAAGGGGAGGATGGGAGAATTATAAGATCCCCCTCACCCCTTCCCTCTCCCCTGTGGGGAGAGGATTAAGGAGAGGGGAAAGAAGTAGAAGATGAATGGATGGTTAAGGTTTTTGATTTTTCTGGGGATAATTGTGCTGGGTATATGCGGCTTAATTTATTTCTGGAGAGAAATATTTATTGTGCTAAAAGGTGTGCTTGGTTTTATAGCTATTCTATTGATAATCCTGGCAGTGGCGGGTTTATGGGAAAGAATACATAAGGCTACCTAGAAATTTCGAGAGCTT
>JAUWRE010000001.1 GCA_030610725.1 Candidatus Aerophobota bacterium
CAGTACCATTCACGCCCATCCCACTCTTTCTGAAGCTATTATGGAGGCAGCTAGAAAAGCTGAGAAAAAACCCATACACTTTATTTAGTTCATAGTTCATTGTTCATAGTTCATCGATTGAAACAAGAAAAAAACGGGAGAACCATAGTAAGTAGTTCATAGTTCATCGAAAGAGGAAGAATGGGATTTAGTTTTGAGAAACTAGATGTTTATAATGAAGCAAACGAGTTTGTTAATGACATCTATTTATTAACAAAGACTTTTCCAAGGGATGAGATGTTTGGCTTAACAAGCCAGCTAAGAAGAGCAGCCGTATCGATTCCAGTGAATATTGCTGAGGGCTCTGCAAGAACTAAGAAGGATTTTAATAGATTCATAGATATGGCGAGAGGTTCTATCTTTGAGTGTGTTACAATATTACGAACAGCATTGAAACAGGAGTATCTGAATCAAAAAAGACATATAGATTTAGAAGAGAAGCTAACCAACTTATCAAAAATGCTTAGTGGTTTAAAGCGTTCAATAAGTCAATGAACTATGAACTATGAACAATGAACAAAAAAAGGAGGTTTGAATGTTAAGCAAGGATAATATCGTCAGCAAAGTAAAGGAAATTACTAGTGAGCAATTGGGTGTGGATGAATCTCAAATTACACCAGAGGCCAAGTTTGTGGATGATCTGGGAGCAGATTCGCTGGATACAGTAGAATTGGTGATGGCTTTAGAGGAAGAATTTGACCTAGAAATCTCGGATGAGGAAGCAGAAAAACTAACCACAGTGAATAGAGTTGTAAGTTATATTGAGGATTGTCTAGATAAAAAGTGATGTAATTACTATAGTACGATTCAAATCTACTCATATGCTAGAAAGGAACAAGGGAATAAGAATGGGATGCCGAGTGGTAATAACCGGAATGGGTGTAGTCTCTCCTATTGGTATCGGAATAGAGACTTTTGAAGAAGCGCTCTTTGAGGGAAAGAACGGAGTAGCAAGAATAACTCTCTTTGATGCTTCATCTTATCGTTCTCAAATTGCAGGAGAAGTCCGAAACTTCAACCCTCGCGATTATCTTCCTCTTAAACAAATTAGACGAATGGACCGCTTCACTCAAATGGGAATGGTAGCTGCAGAAGAAGCAATAAAGCAGGCGGGAATATCGCCTAATGAAGAAGATCCAGGTGAAATAGGCATCTTGGTGGGTTCAGGAGTGGGAGGGCTCTATACTATTGGAAGGGAACAAACCGTTCTACTTGAAAAAGGTCCTCGAAGGGTGAGCCCCTTTCTAGTTCCTATGCTTATTACTGATATTACTTCAGCACAAATTGCTATTAAATATGGATTTTCCGGGCCAAACTTTTCTATTTCCACTGCCTGTGCTTCAGGAAATCACAGTATAGGCGAGGCTTTTAAAATTATCCAGAGAGGAGATGCTGAAGTGATGGTTGCCGGAGGAGCAGAAGCGGCTATTACTCCCCTGGGATTAGCTGGTTTTTGTTCTATGCGGGCGTTGTCTACTCGAAATGATGAACCGGCAAAAGCCTCTCGTCCTTTTGATAAACAAAGAGATGGTTTTGCAATAGGGGAAGGAGCAGGTGTAGTAGTCCTTGAAAAATGGGAACGAGCCAGAAAAAGAAAAGTTCCTATCTGGGGAGAGATAATAGGTTTCGGTATGAGTGAAGATGCATATCATATAACTCAACCGATAGGAGACGGAAGAGGCTTAAGAGAAGCCATGCGGAGAGCCTTACTAGACGCAAAAATTCCTGTTGAAAAGGTTGACTACATAAATGCGCATGGAACTTCTACCCCCCTCAATGATAAAATAGAAACGCGGGCCATCAAGAACCTTTTTGGAAAAAATGCCTATCGAATACCTGTAAGTTCTACCAAATCTATGACCGGTCATCTCTTGGGGGCAACAGGTGGAGTGGAGATGATTGCTTGTCTTCTGGCCCTCAAGAAAGCAATTATTCCTCCCACTATTAATTACGAAGAATTTGATCCTGACTGTGACCTGGACTATGTTCCCAACCAATCTCGAGAAGTCAAGCTACGAGTGGCTATGTCTAATTCAATGGGATTCGGGGGACATAACGCCGTTTTGCTGCTAAAGAAGATGTGAGATGGGGATTAGTCCGGCTGAAAGGAAAAAACTGGAGAGACTGGAGAAAAAATTAGGAATAAAATTTGCGCATCTTGACCTTTTAAATCAAGCCTTAGTCCATACCTCTTATGCCAAATCAAATCAAAAAGAGATTCTGTTTCATAATGAAAAATTGGAGTTCCTGGGGGACGCTGTCCTGAATTTAGTGACAGCAGAACATCTTTTTCGGCAATATCCATATCTAAATGAGGGAGAATTAACTAAGCTCCGTTCCAAGATCGTTTCTCAGGAAAGTCTTTCTCGATATGCAGGTAAAATTGAGCTAGGAAAATATATCTTAGTGGGTAAAAACCAGGAGGCAATTCGAAGTCAGCCTGCTTTATTGGCTGATACGTATGAAGCTATAATAGGAGCTTTCTATTTGGATAAAGGCCTGGATAATGTGCGTTCCTTTATTTCTGACCTATTTCTAAAGCAGAAGAAAGAAATTGAGCAAATGAACGATTTCAAATCCTGGCTGCAGGAATATGCCCAATCTTTTTACGATACTCTACCTCAATATAAGGTAATTAAGGAAGTTGGCCCCAACCACAAAAAGAAATTTAAGGTTAGAGTTATGCTTAAGGGAAAGATTTTGGGACAAGGGTGGGGTTTAAGCAAGAAGAAAGCAGAGATGATGGCGGCTCGATCTATCTGGGAAAATATAGCGAAAAACTCCTGACTTATAACATAAATTTATAATATAGGAATTTCTTTTTGGACGTAGATCCACGCAGATAAACAAGATAAATAAAAAACATTGGACTTTGAACCTTGAACTTATTTTCTGGTTACTTTTTTAATCTGGACTTATCTGCGTCCTAATTAACTTAAGGGTTTAAAATGGACTCTTTAATGATTAGTATATCTGGAGTAAGAGGAATTGTGGGAGAGGGCTTTACTCCTGAGATAGTAGCCAGGTTTTCTGCTGCGTTTGCTGCTTTTACTGGAAAGGGAACAGTTGTAGTTGGTTCAGATACAAGAACATCAAATTATATGTTCAAATATGCTGTTTTTAGCGGCTTACTTTCTGGTGGCTCTCAAGTGATAGATGTGGGTGTCTGTCCTACACCTTCTCTTCAGCTTATGGTAGAAAAACTGAAGGCTGACGGGGGAATAGTTATCACCGGAAGTCATAACCCAGCACAGTGGAATGCATTGAAGTTTGTTCGCTCTGATGGACTCTTTCTTTATCCTGAACAGGCGAAAATTCTTCTAAAGATATATAATGGCCGAAAAATAGGGCGTGTTCAATGGGATAAAGTAGGCAAAGTCGGTAAGGATAGTACGGCCATAAAAAATCATCTTGACAAAGTCCTACAAACTGTAAAAAGGGAGAAAATCAGAAGCAAAAGGTTCAAGGTTGTCCTTGATTCCTGTAATGGGGCAGGAGCATTAATTAGTCCTGAACTTCTTCAACGATTGGGATGCCAGGTGGTCGAACTCAATTCCCGTCCTGACGGAAGGTTTGCTCACTCACCTGAACCCGTTGCTTCTAACTTGACTCAGTTATCGCAACTGGTCGAATCTGAAAAGGCAGATATAGGTTTCGCTCATGATGCTGACGCAGATAGAGTAGCTATAGTTACGGAACAAGGAAGAATCTTGCCTGAAGATTATTCCCTTCTCCTGGCTACCAAATTCACACTTACTAACGAGAGAGGGTTGGTAGTTACTAACCTTTCTACCACTCGGGCACTGGAGGAGGTAGCTGAGCAGTTCAACTGTCCAGTGAAAAGGACAAAAATAGGTGATATTCACGTATCTCGTTGCATGAAGGAAAAAAAAGCGGTGATAGGAGGAGAAGGTAATGGAGGAGTGATTCTTCCCCAAATTCACTATGCTCGGGACGGAATTGCTGCTATTGCTCTGCTATTAGAGTATTTAGCCGAAACAAACGAGTCAATTTCAAAATTGGCCAGTAATTTTCCTCATTATTACATAATTAAAAGAAAACTAAAAACTACTAGAGAGAATTTTTCCTTACTTAAAATCAGACTAAGAAAGGAATTTCCAGGAGCAAAATTTAATTTCCTTGATGGTATCAAAGTCGATTTAGATAAGAGTTGGATTCATGTAAGACATTCTGGTACCGAGCCGGTAATCCGTATTATTACTGAAGCTAAGACAAAAAGAGAAGCAGAGGACTTATATAAAATAACTTCTTCCTTTTTTAAGACGGCTTAACTACTTTTCTACTGCCTTGCCTTTACTCCTTTTTAGTACTATTCTTGCTTTTTTAAAGAGCAGATTAAGAGGTGAATGTGTGAAACAGAAAGCCGATTTGCTGAAAAAAGAAGACAAAAGGAACCTAAACAGAGCTAGAGAATATGCCTTAAGGCTTCTGGAATATAGAGAGAGAAGTGAGCAGGAAATTAAAGAGAGAATGGCCAGGAAGAATTATAATGAGAGATTAATTAAGAGTACTATAAAGTCCCTCAAAAACCATAATCTAGTGAATGACAGGAGATTCGCTCGTATGTGGGCAGAGAGCTGTCTAAGGAGAAGTTACGGAAGATGGAAGGCGCGGAGCGACCTAAATAAAAAAGGAATAGATGAAGAGATAGTTGAAGAGGTTCTTAGAGAATCATATTCTAAAGTGGATGAGGTCCAAATAGCCCTCGCCCTGATTCAGAAAAAGTGGCCTTTTTTAAAGGAAGAAAAAAATACTCTATTACGGCGAGTATCTGACTTTCTGAAACGAAGGGGGTTTCCTTTTGAGGTGATAGCCGAAGTGATAAGACAACAATACGGGTAAATTGTTTGACAGCAGCCAATTATCTGATAAAATACAGGCTGATTAGTAGAGCCGTTAGCTCAGTTGGTAGAGCATCGCCCTTTTAAGGCGAAAAAGCCAAATTCCAAGAGTAAGTCCAGGAGAACCAAACCTGCTTTAGACAACCCTTCCAAGTGATTTTCTTTCCCCACCAATTTGCCTCACTTTGCCTCACTTTGCCCCTCACATGGACACCAAGAATCTCACACCATAGCTACAAGATGATTGTTCTTACGGTATGAGGGAGGACACTGCCCAAATCATCATAGTACAACTAATAGAACCTCACTCACACTATATATAAGATTTCTAAAATTCGGGAGGTATGATTGTCCAGCGAATAACAAATCTCAGCACTTGACAATCCTAACACGCTCTACAGAAAACTATCCAGAATGCCGATAGTATCAAATATAAAGTGTTAATTTGACAAAATAGTAACAATCTGATAAAAGTAGTAAAAAAGTGAACTCTTTTTTACTATTAACAGTATTCAGAATAGAGGGCAAGAATAGAGGGGGGTTGACAAAGTTGCAGCCTTTACTATAATATGCTAGTCGTAAGTTCAATTATTGAATTTATGAAATAGCTTTAGGAGGCATTGAAATGCCCAATAAGACTAAAGAAAAGGAACGAGAATTTTCTATTATAAACAGTTTTAAGACAATTTTCTCTTCAAGAAATCTTGGTACAGAAGCGGCCGAAGAACACATCAAGAATAATAAAAAGAAAACAGACAAAGACTAATGGTTGCTAATGGTATATATTTGCTGACCGCCGTCTTAATTCATCTTAGTTTTGTAACTGCTGGGGTTTCTTTTGCACAACACTATGAACTTATTTACCGATTAGCTTTAGCCCACTTTCCGGCAATTATACTGTGTATAATTACAACTATAATTTCTTTGTTCGGGGTTGATATCCTATCTGGATTTTTCTTAAGCATAACTTTAATATTGACAGGTTGGCAATTATATAAAAGTTGGCTATACATATATGGATACTTTTCGGCAATAGATACTAAGAAGTAGAAAAACAGTTTTCGTAAGTATATTTTTTCAAAGCTCCATTTCCTTCTGTTGGTCTTTCTGCTCGTATCTTTCCGCCTTCCTAAACGTAATATCTATTCCCTTGGCTCTTACAGGATAACCTATCTTCTTTCCTTCCAGCTATTCCTGGTGAAAATCCTATAATCTTTTTCTTTTCTCAGTTTCTATCCTTTCAGTTCCTTTTTTGGTCAAGGAATAGCGTCCCCGGGATATCCATTTAAGTTCGCCCTTTTTATGCCATAGAATCGATATACGCTTTCTAACATGATGATAATAGGTAGGTTTCTTATAAGTTATTCTTAAAAGTTTTTCGGTTAATTGTTCTTCGAAATAATTAGAAAATCTTTCACATATTTGTAGTGATTGAGCTTCTTCACCAAGCGATTTTATGCTTTTAAGAATCGCTATCTCCCAAGTATTCATATTTTATCTTCTCCTTTCTTCTCTTAGGGGAAATTAGTCACTTGAACTCTGACGGGAGGGTAGTCCTCTATATCAACCAATCCCTTCAGGTCAATACTTTTAGTAATTTCTACATAGAATGGGTTCGTCCTGTTTTGATGGATACCATCCACATAGACCGATTGTTGCCCAGGAAAATTAGCAACATAAACCCTTTCTGTCCTCAATAGTGGCTTAAAGACCAATATCCCTAGAAATACCGCTATTAAGACTAGAACTCCTTTGGTAAACCTGTCAAGTTTATAGAGCGTGATTTGTTTTTTCATTGTCCTTCCTCCTCCTTTCTCTTACTTCCCGGCCCGCCCTGCCTCTCAAACAACCTTTTTTACTCGTCGACCTAGATAACGTATTTTCAGAAAAATTGCCGGCAGCCTCCATAGACTGCCCTCTTCAGTTTTTGGTTATTTACCACTTTTTTCTATAAGCAAGATCTATATATGCCTTAAGATTTTGACTCCTGGTAATTTTTTCTTCCCACTCTTTTATGGTTTTTTCCAAAGAATTCTTTTTTTTCTCGAGTTCCTCTTTCATTTCTATTAACTGTTTCTCTCCACTTTTGACCTCGTATAGTCTCTCTTTCTTACTCTGTAATTCTTCTATGAATTGAATTTCCTTCTCATAATTAGCAATCTCCACTCTTTGTTTTTTGAATGTTGCCTCCCCCCAGCCTTCAATTTCTTTTTCCAATAACTTTAATTCTTCCTCTCTTTGTTTAATCCATAATGGTGGTGTTTCTTTCTCCAACATTTCTTCTCCTCCTTTCTTTAGATTCTGTCCTCGAATCTTAGCTTGTCCAATCTGACCTTCAGTCTCCGGTCTATATGACCCACTGCAACTACAAACAGTTCCCATTCCTCAATCAAAAAAGCGCAGCTGGCAGATATATCCTTAGAGGCTAAGAAAAGGCCAATTTCTGCCTGGCCATCCTCTTTCTCCTCAAAAACAGCTCCGATGCTCAAAAACTCCCCGAGCTTGCTGGCTTTCATCAGGTCTGTCTTCATTTCTTCTCCTTTCATTCACCAAATTTTGCGTATTAGTTTTCTACCGATAAACTTGTTCTTCATTCTCCTGGCTATCCTTTTCGGATCTCCACTGGTGAGCTTCTCTATATCGTTTGCTTTTCTGGCCAAATTATACAAAAACGAAACGCTCTTGCTCATCTTCTCTCCTTTCTTTTTGCTCCTCAAGAGTCCACGTCTTTGGTAAGTCAATAGTGCGTATAGCGTGTTTGAAAAGTAGGATCGGCCTACCCTCAACCTCTACCACCAGACAAAACCTCCCTTTCGCTAAGATTATACCGGTTATAGTCTCCTTACCTAGTAGGGTAAAAGTTACCTTTTTCTTGTTACTCTGTCTTTTCCTTTTTTCTTTTTCTGCTTCTTCTTCAACTTCTCCTCTCCTTTCTTTCAGTCCTTCTTAATTCCTTATATACGTTTTCCTGATGTATAATTCCACAAAGGTATCCGATAACGAAACCCACAATTCCACCAAAGAAGATAAGCCCGATTAAGGCAAAATGTATATTCATATTGTCTCCTTTCTCTCAAAATCCTCACAAACCCGCATTATTGCGTTGACTCTAGCTCATCTTGACTGAGGGAATGGCTAGAATCGGGCTGTATGAGCTTGCTTTTTGCTTCCCTTCTCACAGATTCGCCTTTACAAGCCCATCCACCACAACCTTATCGTTTATATGGATGTAAATTCGAGTTGACTCGATACTCTTATGCCTGGCAACTCTCTGGGTAGCCAGGAGATCATTAGTCACCTTGTAAAACTCACTCAGGAAGCTGTGCCTCAAGACGTGAGGAAAAACATTCTTTCGGATTCCTGCCCTTCTAGCGTAATCTTTTAGATACCTGCCTATTTGCCTGGCCAAAATCCGCTGGCCATAAAAGCTGATAAACAAAGCCTTCCCTTTCCCGAGTATGTTCCCACGCAACGATAGGTACTTCTCCAAAGCTTCCCAAGTCTCGGATCTTTGCACTCTTTGATAATCATTGTTACCAAACTTACCCTTGCGGACCTTGATCCTTCTCTCTTCCGGGAAGATACAATCCACATTCAGGTTGCATATCTCTTGAACTCGCAAACCGCTCGACCAGAACAGCCTCAGAATTGCCACATTTCGGACTGCGTTGAACCTCTGATGCTCACTCTGGGAGGTCTGTATATCCCTTTGGGCTGTGGCAATCAAATCCTCTACCTCTTCCCGAGTTAGAACTGTTGGTATTCTTTGCTGCTTCATTTCTCCACTCCTCTATCAAATTTTTATTTCCTGTAGGAATGTTCTCTTTCCAGCTTCTGAATATAGTCCTCCAAAAGCCCCTTATCAACCCGCAGACTTCTTGAGCCAAAACTGATAGCAGCTATAACGCCGTCTTTTATCATCTTTCTTACCGTGACTGGTGAGAGATTCAATTTCTTAGCAACTTCCCTGACCGTAAAATACTCCTGTTCTACCTTCTCTTCTTTGCTCATTCTTAACTCCTTTATTTTCTTCTATTTTCTTAAACTTATTCTATTATACTAAATTGATTTTCTTTGTCAAGTTCCTGTTAATTTATTCTATTTTACCTTATCTTTCCTAAAAGTCAAGTCGGATTTTCAAAACCACAGAAATTTTCGGGAATCACTGTCACGGTGATTTTGTTTTTCGAGGGGTAGGATTCGCCGGTTAAGATAGCCCCTGCAGGACTACTAAAAACTATACAAAGCAAATCTGATGCGGGTTTTAGACCGCTGTCTTTTTCTAAGGATTTTTTTTATTTTCGAGTGCGCAGTTAATTTTTATGGATTTGCTTTAGGATAGGATTACAGACTTTCGTTCAAAAGGTTTTTGGGAAAGACTTACTTTTATGAGTCTCAGTCCTTCTTAATGGACATCAACATCTTAGTATGTAGGTAATCTCCAGGACTGTATGGCCATTGAACATAAAACCAGAGAGCAATCAGCCCTTCTCCTCTATCTATTAGTATTTCAGCCTTATTAGCAGTTATATGGTAGGATCCCCTGAAGATAACAACAGAATCCAGCCGAATAAGAGCCCTTCTCTTCTCACCTTGCTTTCTATTACTCTGGTAATAACTCTCGCTCATTCGATAGGCTCTGCCAGCCTGGGAAGGAATTAGTCCGGGCGTATAGGTGGGAATCTGAAGACTTTTTTTGCTTCTTTGTCAGGGCGAGCAGACCATTTTGGACTATCTGACCACTGACCACGAACTCCAGGACTAATGCCTATTACCCTGCCTGACTACCTTTTACCACAAGACGTTTTACTTTGACCATCCTTTGGGCAAGTCGTTTCAGTAATAGGCAATAAGACGTTTCTCCTATTATTTCTTCCATTCCCCTCTCCAACCTTCCTCTCTTTTCCTTTCTCTATCTGCTTCTCCAAAAACGTCTTGTTGTTATCCGTGCTGATAAAATAGAAATGGTCAAACTCCTGAGAAGTAGATAAAACCAAATAATTCCTATAGGAACATTCCCACTCTTGCCTCTCCAAATTCTTTCCTTCTCTTTTCTCATTCTCTCTTTTTTCTTTTCTTCTCATTCCTCCCATTTCCTTCTCTTCTTTCAGTATCTCCCTTTGTATAGGTCTCCACCTTCCAAATCGTCAGAAGCCGGACTTTGGGCACTGAAAGGGCCCTTAGTCGTCCACGTCAGGCCCCTGTCCCTGGGAATCAGTTGGTCGTAGAAGGCTATCTTCCCATCCCCTACTCTGTAATCTTCCTCATCTTTCAGAGCGTAAGCATAATGCACACCCCCACCAAACTCGATATAACTACCCGGAGGATGATGTAATGGACAAACACAATACCTACCTTTTGGAAATTCTTTGGAAATTATGCTGCGTCTATCTTCGCCCACTCTCTCTCCTCTCTTCAAAACATAATAAAAATGATCCGAGCAACCATAACAATGAAACGCTATGGCCCCTGGGATCTTCCCTTTTTTAGTTATCTTCTTTTTTATCTCTTCCACCTGGCCGGCTTTTATCTCATAGCCCCTCACCTGTTTCTTATCCTCATAGAACCTCCCTACCCCGAATCCCCACCTTTTCATCTGCCTGCCTATGCTCCTTGAATCCACTCTGAAGCCTTTCTCTTTTAGGTATGCTGAAATACGTTTGGCTGGCAGTTTGTCAGTAACATTATTAAGGAATTTGCCTAGACTAATTTTCCATTTCTTCAAATCCATTCACCTCCCTCTCTCTCTTTTCTCTTCTTCTTCTTTTTCTTCCATGGCCACAGCCAAAATTTTCCGGGCCTCGGCAGCCACAATTTACCTTCTTCCCTGGTCAATTCCTCTTCTCTCTCATTCATTCTTCTCTTCTTCTTTCAGTTGACTCATTCCGCTCGCCGGCTTCTCCACAGGCAATCCTAGAATCTGCAATACCTTTTTATAGGAGAGGTCACCCGGCACCAGGACCTCCATCGCTGGCTCCAGGGCAATCTCACCATTCTGCTTCAGTTTTATTAGGCTTACACGGTCTAGGTTGACAAACCGATGCTCATTTTTGATCCCCTTGATTTCTATGAATCTCATTGTTCATTCACCTCTCTTCTTACTTAATATTTCTCTGGTAGAAAGGCTTTTCTCTCTCCAGAATTTGAACTTGAATTGAGAAAGGTTTTGAGTGGGAAGCGTTCAGCTTCCTCTCTTAAACTTCTTTAAGTTCTTAGTTCTACAGAATGGAGAACTAATGAACTAAAGAACATTATACTTAGTCTTAACAGAAACTTAGAACACAGTGCAGGCTTACTATTCCTTTACAGCTACCCCCTGCTAAGCATTTGGGTATAAATCAATTAAATACAGTCTAGACAGTCCTTCCCAAATTCTGTCCAAAACACTTCCCACCCTCTGCTCCGCATTTGGGCATAAATCAAGCAACTCCTGTCAGGCTAAGCATTCCCAAATTCTGTCCAAAACACTTCCCACCCTCTGCTCCGCATTTGGGGAAAGACTTTTTTCCCATCGCTGAAAGATAGTCTAGTCAAGAGTATTCTGGTTCAAAGAACTGGATTACCCGAGACACTTCCTTCTGATTTTCGTGATGCTTCGGGAGGACTCTAAAATCAAAGCCAAGAGTCTCACCTTCTTCTTCTAGCTTACCTTTCAGACCTTCCAGAAAATTTCTCAGGTGAGAGATAAGCATTTGCTTCTTTTTCAGATAGTCAATATAACTGTCCGAGTAGTGTAGCACCTGCCTACAGAATCTGACCACTCTCCATTTCTGACCATCAAAGTAGTTATTCTCATTCCCCCTTCTCCATCTATAGTCATAAAGGGCTGCCTCGGCAGAGGTAAATTTGCTCTCAAGGGCAATATCTGTCATACTGACCTTTGTCCAGTATGGTGGCTTCTCCAGCCTCTTCTTGCGGGCTTCTTCAGTCTCATTAGGCAGAAGGATAAATCTCTTAGAAGGTAGCTGGTATTGTGGAGAAAGCTCAATAATGCGAGTCTCAGAACTGTATCGGGTGCCATAAATGAGCTGATGAATAACTCTGCTAAAGTTTTGGCCTCTCCAATGTCCTTTCCCATCTTTTATTTGGATAACCTTTCTCAAGGAAAATAGACTTGCAAGTAATCGGTCAAATTGAAAAAGTTGTGAAGCTGTCGGATCCTCAATATCATAAACCTTTCTCAGCAAATCTCTGTTCAGAAACATCACTGAATCGTGATTGAAGATATAAGGGTCTTGCCCACCAGGCAGGTAAATAACAGTGCCCAGCCATTCTGGCTGTCTTTTTTGTTGAGCCTGCCAGATATAACCCACCAAAGTGACCAAGGAGAAGAGTCCCTTTCCCATTGTGATGGCAGAATAGCCTCCAAACTTCTCAGAAATGTCCCAGGACAGCTCTGTTCGAAAGCTGCCGCCATCCTGCGTCCAACGATAAGGAATTTTCTTCTCTTCGGTTAGCAGACCAAGGGATACTTCAGACTCTGGAGGCTTGCGGCGAGGAACGTAATTGTGGAAATCAAAAATGCTGTTGTTGATAGGTAAAACTCGGTTGTCTGATTTGTAAGATGCTAAGACTCTGCGGGCAGAGGACATTAGCTTCTTTTCAGGCTTGATGATGCGAGGTATTCTTTTCATTTGAACCCCTTTTTAGTCCAGCAGGAAAGCAGAAGGGGTTCAGCCAAACTACCTTCCCGCCGGCTATGACTCGATTATATTCCAAATAATGATGGTGCTCTAAATCTATTCCCGTGTTTGTCAATATACTCTGTTGCTCTCTTCAGAGAATAGCCCTCTTCAACCAGAAGCCCGATCTCCAAACGTCTCTGAAGTTCTGCCATATCCTCTTGAAACCCCTTATCCCATCCTTCAAATTTCTCTTCGACCATTCAACTCCTCCCCTTGCTTCGATTTTTGCTGCCCTGTTCTCTTAATAAACGCTTTTCAGAAAAAAAATAAGTTGACTCAGGTGAGCCTCTGTTCATCTTTCTCTTCCTGTTTTTCAATTTCTCTTCAGGCTCATTCCTGGTGAAAAACAGCTATCAAGCCTACATTGAATCAGCAAAAATGACAAACTCTGTAAGGCTTGGTAATACTGAAAAATTGCGGTGGTGTGGTTCAAAGCGTTAGAACACAACCAGAATCTGGGAAGATTCAAGATACACCACCTGTTCTCCTGTTTAGAACTGCATTCTACTGATTTTTGAAAGTTTCACCGATTTTGACGTATTCGTCATTTTCAGCGAAATTCTTGAGAATTCCTCTATCACTCTCCAGGCCTGCTTTTCAAATGGCTCTGAAATATTTCAGGCTTATCATTCTATGTCTTCAACTGAAGAAAGCCCTGTATGAGCCTCTATGATGGCCAATCAGTCGGTATCCCTTCTAAGAAATTCAACCTTGACTTTATCTTGAGCAAGCCACAGACTTGCCAACCTATTGGCCAATTCCAAAACTTCCTTTTTTGGCCGTGTGGTGGTAGCCTCATCAACGTACTGATGTAGAGCTTCCATCATCAGTTCATAATCTGACTGGCTGAAAGATAAGAGTCTAGTCAAGATTCACTCCAGAATCAAAGATTGCTTCGGGGGAGTTGTCTCCCCCGGATGAAGAAATACTGAAAGTGCCTAGTCTTTCAAGTACTTCCTAGCCGAAAACCCTATTATCAAGTGGAATAAAAGGACTGGTGCAATACCCAGCCTCCAGTTGACGAAAAAATATAATTTTGCCGTAAGTCTGTGGCATAATATAAATCCCCAAAGTTTACCCCAGTCGTAGGTTTATCATCCGTTGATAAGCCATAAAAATCTTTGTAGGTCGGATCATTCCTATACATTTTTTGGACTGACATTCTAATCCTCCACCACTTTTACTTTTACTGCTTGCCACCCTTTTTGCCCTTCCTCTCTATCAAAACTGACTTTTGCCCCCTCTTCCAGGGTGCGAGTGTTTTGTAGCTCTGAAACGTGGACAAACAAGTCTTCACCATCAGAGTCACAAATAAAGCCATAACCTTTGCTGTCATTGAACCATCGTACTTTTCCCTCTTCTTGTCCCATTATTCTTTTACTCTCCTTTGTTAAAATTGCTTCCCTGACTTTTCGAAGCCAGGGAGGACATATCCAGGCGTTTTTCACTCTGTTAAGAGTGCCAGGCCACCGGATTGGCTCGGCAACCCACCGGTGCTGAGATTGGAAAAAATCCCTCAAACGAGGAAATAATGCAAGGGTTTTATCCGAACCGGCAAAAATTTTCCCTCGGGCACCAGTCCGAACTTGACCAGAGAACCCTCAAACTTGGCTTACTATTACCCGAGAACCAGAAGCACAGGAGGTGTCCCCACTTCTGGAAGATTATTGCTCATATCGACCTCCATCAAGCAAGCACTGCAATGGAGGAGCAACTGAAAGTTACGAGGGCTAAACCCCGGTGCCTTTGCTTGTTCCGATAGGAGCAACCATTTTTATCAAAAAACTATTCAAACGCCTCTTTGAACTCTTTATCCAAAATTCCCTGCTTCATTTCTTCAGTCATTCTTTCTGGCCAGTCGTTCTTCTTTTCTACTATTCCTATTTTTCCTCCAGGATGAGTCGCCTGATAAATGCTCAATGCTTCCTCAATTATGCTGTCCATGGCCTCTTGAGAAGAACACAAAGAAAGAGCAGGCTCTAGTATTGCTACTAAAAAATTCGGCATATTCTTTAATTTTTTTTTTATGAGTTCTGACTGCTCCCATTTCTGTTCATTCAGGATTAACTCTGCTTTCCTAGCCAGCAAATTATTATATGTTTCATTTAGCTCTTTTATTTCTTTTTCTTCTGCTGCAGTCAGTCTTTCTTTCTCCTCTTTCTTTGCTTTTATCTTTTCGTTGTTTTCTTTTATTTCCTGCTTCATTTCGTCCATTTCAGTGTGGATCTCTTCCCGGGCCTGCCTGCGAATATTCTCGACCAATTCCGGGTGATCATGCTTAAACTCAGTCAATGTCATCTTCTTTAGTTTTCCCCGATCTCCTTTTTTCATTTTCTTACGTCTCCAAGGAATTGAGAATCTCATCGACTCCGGCCCCCCGTTCACTTCCCTCGGATACTAAATCGAGCCCTCTAAAATTTAACTCGATCACATCCTCAATTGATTCACCGTCCATTTTGGCTACAGCAGTTCGACCTCGGGATCTCAGACTTACGCTTCCAATCACCTTATCTCTGAGGAGTTCCTGGATATCTCGACTCCTAGAGGTATTGCTCAGTGTCGCTGTATATGGCATCCATCCTTCTGCATCAAGTTCTCCAAACACAACCTTTCCGATGACTGGTGAAACTGCTGTATCATTTTTTTTAGGATGACCGTCACGGATTGTCAATACTTGTGACTGAGCCTCTCCTAGTGCTTTTTCAACTATGTCTTTTCTATATCGTCTATTATTTCTATTTATTCGGCCAGCCTTCAAAGCCCTACCCCTGAACTTAAAAGGGGCTCCATTGGAGCTTTCTTCAATAGTAATATCGTTGAGCTCAAGATTTTCAATCAATAGGTCTCCCAAAGCTGCCTCCTGGATGTCGGTAAGCACTTCTCCTTTTTGTGTCTTACCAAAGATCTCCTCAAAGGCTTCGTCCAAACTATGGTCAATTTCTTTTTTCTTCACCCCGCAGGCTTCATCAAACAATATCTGTTGAGCTTCGGTCAACGGAGTGTCTTCTACCTTTTTTTTCTGTCTCTCCAGAGTTCGATAATGTTCCCTTTCGTCTAGCTTACTATGTGCGGTCTGAGCCCACTTCCCGTCCCTGCCTCTTGAATAAACATAAGCAAAACTCGGCTCTTCAATTTCTGGTCGTTCATAATCTTCGCTAAACGCCAACCTAAATTGCTCATCAATATTTTCAGTTTTCCCTTTCACTTTTTTCTCTCCTTTACTCTTTCCTTCCCAGGATTCCAAAATCTTCTCGTTTCTCTTTTCAAAATTCTTGACCTTTACTGTTCGCTCATCTTCACTTTCCAGCAAGAGTGTTCCATTCCTTTCCTGTTCTTGTGCCTGTTGATAACTTGGCAGCGTTAGATCGTAGTCAGGCCATTCTGCTAGGTAATTACTGAGCAATGATTCTTTTAACTCAGTATATTTTTTCATTGTCAACATTTAACCACCTCCGTCATTACAACTTTGTTGTTTTTTGCCATATTCACTCCACAGGTTAGTGGCTCAATTTTCTCAACCTTGCCACTATCCTTGTTCAGAATCAGTCCATAACCTCTAATTAACTTAGCTGCAATATCTTGGGGCCCCGGTCTCAGGGATTTCTCATTTTCTTCATAGGCTTTCTCCACCATTACCACCAATTCTTCCGGGTGCGCGACATAATTCTTTTTCAGAAATTCCTGTAAACCGGGCAACCTAAAATGAACCTCTATGGTATCTCTTAGATATTGAAAGGTCTTAGATTTTGCATCAGTTGCTTCTGCCTTGAGTTCCCGGTCCTGCTCCCTGAGTGCCTGAATTTTGCTCTGAAAATGGAGATATTTCTGATACAACGTTCCCTTTCTCTTCTGCTCAAGTTTGGCAACCTTGTTCTCTAGTTTTTGGAGTTTGGATAGCCTCTCCTTCTTTCTCAATTTGCCGATCTCCAGATTCAAAGAGCCTTCCAAATGTCCTAAATGAACTCGCTTTCTCTGCAGCATCTCCAGCTTGTGGCCGTCAACTTGCTCGGCATTGCCGGTCTTGATGTAGTCCTCAAGGGACTTTCTCTCCATATTTGCCGTGAGTTCATTGATTTCATCCAGGATGTCTTTTTTCTTGACCTGGAGCTCCTTCTTCCTACTAATTAGATCAACTGATTTCATAAAATTACCTCTCTCTAGCCAGAATTTTATTTATTACTCCTCCGAGCCAGATTCCTTTATTCCTCTTTGGAGGAATGTTCATTAAATTTAATTTTTCAGCCATCCGGTCGTATGACAAACCATTCGACCACCATATTTCAAGATATGCTATTACCCGCTGTTCGCGGTCATTCTCAACTAACTTGCCAACCTCTAAATCGTAGCCGTAAGGTATTGCTAAGTCTTTGCAAAACATAGTTTCTCCTTGTGGATTGATTGGTTTTGTGGGGGGGCTGCTTAGGATTCTATTACTCTACTGAGTATACTCTACTTCCAGTCAATTCAAAAGGGTTTACCAAATTAAGTCTTTTTTTCAAGGCTTTCTACTCCACTCCTCTATAGCCTTAAATCAGTCTATTTCTGCTTTCCAGAAAAAATCCCCTCTTTTTAGAAGATTTATACCACCATACGCACCCTTTTAAGCCCCTTCGATTAGAAAAATGAATTTTATACCCCTGTTTTTTTCAAAGAACGATTAACCCTATCAGATGTGTCCTTCTTCATAATTCTGGCCGACATCTTCTCATCCTAGGCATGGATAATCCTTCATTATTACTAAATGATTTCACAACAAAAAAAATTAGAAAGGCGTTACATATATATGAGGGACAGCTTATATAACACGTAGTAATATAAATCTTATCAACGGTGACCAGAGGCCATTATAGGTGTTACACAAAGAAGTAACAAGAAAGTAGCATCGACAACTTGGGGGTAAATCGGGACAATGAATAAGAGATTAATAAATATTAATGAACTTTCGGAATATATTGGCTTAAGCACCAGTACTATTTATTCCTGGGTAAGCCAAAGGAGGATACCTTTTGTGAAATGTGGTAGATTAACCAAATTTGACCTTGAAAGAATCAATAATTGGATTAAGGAAAGCAGTGTTCAGGAGAAGAAATTCTATTGAGGTTAGATGAGAAAAACTTGATAAATCCTGACTTTTGGGTATTATAGGAGCATAATAGGGAGTACAAGATGGCTGTATTCAAGAAAAATGATAACTGGTATATTGATTACTACGTAAATGGAAGACGCAAGAGGGAAAAGATAGGTCCTAATAGAAAACAGGCTCTTGTTGTCCTTCAGAAAAGAAAAGTTCAAATAGCTGAAAATAAGTTTCTTGATGTTGAAGAACAAGGAACAATCAAGCTTGAAGAAATGGGAACGCTTTTTTTAGAAAACTATTCAAAACCCAATAAGAGGTCCTGGAGAAGGGATGAAGAAATCGTAAATCACTTAACTGATTTCTTTAAGGGAAGGAAACTACAAGATATAGGTCCTCTCGACATTGAAAAATACAAGAGAAAAAGGGTAGAAGAAGTCTCTCCAGCCACGGTAAACAGAGAACTCTCTGGCCTGAGAAATATGTATAATCGAGCAATCGAATGGAAAATGGCAACAAAAAATCCAATGAAAGCGGTCAAGTTCTTTCGGGAAAGCGAGGGTAGACTCAGATTCCTGGAAAAAGAAGAAATAGAAAAACTT
>JAUWRE010000048.1 GCA_030610725.1 Candidatus Aerophobota bacterium
GGAGTCTAATCCATGGAATATAAGAAAGTCGATATGAGAATAACAACAAGATTGATGCAGATAGTGGGAGAGAAGAATGTGTTAACTAAAGACGAGGAAAAAGAGTCATATTCTCATGACGAGACCCTAAATCTAAGAAGATATATGCCTGAGATAGTGCTCAAACCAAACAACAGAAATCAGGTAAGGGATATAATGATTTTAGCCAACAAGGAGAGAATACCAATAACCCCTCGGGGAGGGGGAACAGGTTTAAGTGGTGGCGCCGTCCCCCTGTATGGAGGAATCCTTCTTTCACTGGAGAGAATGAATAAGATATTAGAGCTCGATAAAGAGAATATGATGGCTGTTCTTGAGCCGGGAGTAACTAATGGTGAGCTCCAGAGGCAGGTAGAGAAATATGAACTTTTTTATCCGGTTAATCCGGCCAGCCTTGATAGCTGCACTATAGGGGGCAATGTAGCTGAATCAGCCGGAGGAGCTAATGCTGTAAAATATGGAATAACCAAGAATTATGTGTGTGGTCTACAGGCAGTACTTCCCACCGGTAAGACCCTAAGGGCCGGTGGAAAAATCCTCAAGAATGCAACTAATAGTCAGTTCATAGATATTCTACTCGGCTCGGAAGGAACCCTGGCTGTTATTACTGAAATTACTATGAAGCTTATTCCTCTGCCAAGAGTTAAGGTCGATCTTATTGTCCCTTTTGATGACTTGGGTGGTCTCTGTGGGTGTGCCCTGAAAATAATCAATAACCGATTACTTCCTACCACCATTGAGCTTATGGACAGATTAACCATCAAAACCTGTGGAGAATTCTTGCAAAAGGAGTTGCCATTCAGTGATGCAAAAGCACATCTCTGGATAGGGTTAGATGGAAATAAGAAAGAGGAAGTAGAAAGTATGTATCAGTCTATGGGGGAAATCTGTCTGGACAAAGGAGCTTTGGATGTATTCGTGGCTGAAGATAAACCAAATCGGGATAGAATCTGGCAGGCAAGACAATCAATTCATGAGGCTTTAGTCCATTTTAACCCTAAAATGGTGGGTAACGACATAGTAGTTCCCCGCAGCAAGGTATTATCCCTTATAGAAGGAATAGATTCCCTCTCCCGAAAACATTCTGTCTCTTTTGCCAAGTTTGGTCATCTGGGAGACGGAAATATACATGTCTATATTCTACAAAAGAATATAAATGATACTGCCTGGGAAAAGGTCAAATCCGAGGCTGTGCAAGAACTTTTTGAATTAACTATTTCCTTAGGCGGACTAATCTCTGGTGAACATGGAATTGGTCTGGTCAAGAAAAAATATCTCTCCCTGGTAATGAGCGAGACACAAATAGAGCTCATGCGAAAAATAAAGAGAGTCTTCGATCCAAATAATATTCTAAATCCGGGAAAGATATTTGATTCTTAAGAAAAATTTTTATTGTGGTAAGGGCCCCAGGTAAAAAAAACAAGATTTGAGCAGGAAAAAGTCCGGATCATTGATTTCTCTGGAAGTATGGGAAGGTGGGTCAATGTGAGTAGAGCACTTGTTAATGAAGGATTTAGACCAAAAGTACTAGATTACGGTGATATGTTACTCTACCGACAAGAAAGGATGTGGATATGAAAGGTAAGATTATGCCTATAGGAGTAGTAATAAGTGGAGCAGATCCGTTAGTTTCGCTGGAAAGAGTGACATCTTTTGGTATGTTCACCTGTCAGATGTCTATCCCTCCAGAGGAATGGTGGTCCAGGGAACGTACAGAACTGATAAGAAAAAAGGCCAGAGAAAAAGAGATTAAGATAACCAGCCTTATCTGTGGTTTTGAGGATGAGGATTACCAGGATATTCCCACTATTAAGCGTACGGTAGGACTTGTTAATCCAGCAACGCGGGGAAAGAGAGTTTTAAGAGTCCTTTCTTATTCGGACTTTGCTCTTGAGCTAGAAGTTGAAATTATCCAGGCCCATATAGGATTCATCCCCGAAAATACAAGTGGCTCTAATTATAAGGAATTGGTTTTAGCGTTGCAGAAGATAGCTGATTATTGTAAAGAAAATAATCAATCCTTTACTCTGGAGACGGGTCAGGAAAAGGCTCTGGTTTTATCTAAGTTCATAGAAGATGTTAACAGATTAAATCTAGGGGTAAACTTTGATCCGGCGAATATGCTTCTCTATGACGCAGATGATCCCATCAAGGCTCTGGATATATTAGGAAAATATGTGATCGGAGTTCATTGTAAAGATGGTAAAAGACCGGAAAGGAAAGGAGGATTAGGTAAAGAATATCCTTTAGGAGAGGGAGATGTAGGCATTGAAAAATTTGTAGATAAATTGAGAAAAATAGGCTATACTGGACATTTAACTATAGAAAGAGAGATATCTGGAGAAAAGCAGATAAGGGATATCTTGAAAGCAAAGGAATTACTGCAAAAATTGGTAAATAAAGAGTAAGTGAATAGGGAAAAAGGAAAGTAACTTACCCTTCAAAGAGAATTCCTGCCTGAGAAGTGTTCTTTTTTACCACCTCTTTCTTGATTGGTTTCTCCACCTTCTCTTCCTCTGGTTTCTCTTCATAAAAGTTTAAAAGTTCAGAATGAGTTTCAATTAAAGATTTCAACTTGGCAATAAAGAGTCTCTTCTGCCGTTCTAATTTCTCTATTTCATAGTCCAGTCTCTTCAATTTTTCCTCATCTTTCTTGACAACCTCTTTCGCTTTTATCTCTGCTTCTTTAACTATTAATTTGGCCCTTTCCTGGCTACTTTCATTTATTAGCTCGGCACTTCTCTGGGCAGAAATCAACGCTTCTTCTATTCTATTTTCTTTAAAAAGATGCAATTCTCTCTCTTTTTTCAACTTTTCTAGTTCTCCTAATAGAACTCTTCTTTCTTCAATTAATTCCCGGTAGTTTTTTCCTACTTCTATTAGGAATTGATCTACCTCTCTCTGGTTGTATCCTCTGAGAGAAAGTCCAAACTCTTTTTTTTCGATTTGGGAAGGCTCAAGTCCCATTATTAACTATCCTGATCATATATTTAATTCCTTTGCTCTTTGAGTGGCTTCGACTACTGCTTCAGCTAAGCATTCTTCTAATCTTCCCTCCTTTAGAACTTTCAACCCTTCAATAGTTGTTCCTCCCGGAGAAGCTACTGCCTGGCGCAGTTCCTCCAGGGAACTGTTGCTCTCTTTAGCCATCCTTGCCGCTCCCAAAGTAGTCTGAGTGGCCAGCCTAAGAGCCAACTCTGGACTGAGTCCTGCCCTTATCCCTCCTTTAACCAGGCCCTGAATAACAGTATAAATGTAGGCTGGTCCACTTCCGCTCAATCCGGTTACTGCATTTTGCTGGCTTTCAGGAATCTCTACCACCTCACCCACCGTTGCCATAATCCTCTTCAGTAGAACCCTTTGTTCTGGGTTCACCCTCTTAGTAGAAGAGATAGCAGTTATCCCTTCTCCTAGTAAAGCAGGTGTATTGGGCATTATCCGAATAAGGGAGATTTCATCACCTAATTCCTTGATAAGGAGTGAGGTAGTAACACCAGCCACAAGAGAAATTATTAATTGACCGGATTGTACCCTGCCTTTTAACTGCTCTAACACCCCTGATATATCCTGAGGTTTAATGGCTAGAAACAGCACATCAGCATTTTTAACTACAGGTTCTATTTCAACAAAAACATTAGCCCCTTCTTTTGCCCATAAAGTGAGTTTTTCTATGAATTTATCACAAATCCACAAGTTCTTAGGAGAAACCAATCTATTTCTTAGTATACCCTTAATTAGAATACCTCCCATCTTGCCTGCACCGATAAAGCCAATTCTTTTAGTTAACATTTCCCTTGCTTCTTTTATATAGTTCACCCGCTCTCAAAATTTATTCTGTGAAGGTTTCATAACAGACTATTTCCTTCAAAGATTTACGCATTTTCATCTTTCTTTTTTGGGCAGGAAAACCCAAAGGAAGAAGAGCAATCACTCTATATTTTTCCGGAATATCAAGAAGCTCTTTCACCTTGTCCTGAGAAAAAGCGCCAATCCAGCAAGTTCCTAATCCTTCATCTACAGCAGCCAGAGTCATATGGTCTAAAGCTATAGCTAAATCTACAGGATGACTTGGAACCCCACAGCTCATAATATGTTCCGGTCTGGTAGCTACAGCGACAATAACTACTGCTGCCTGACCTACAAAAGCTTGCCCATTTGCTGCCTCAGCTAACTCCTGACGGCGCTGCTTTTCTCTCACCACTATAAATTTACAGGGTTGCCTGTTGCTGGCTGAGGGAGCCAGGCGAGCCGCTTCCAGTACTCTTTCTAGCTTTTCTTTCGGCACAGGCCTATCTTCATAACTTCTGACACTCTCTCTTTCTTCTATGATTTCCTTCAATTCCATTTTGACTCCTCCTCATTACCTCGCTTTTACTTTTTGACTTAATAAACAAAATAGGTTTCGCTACGCCCAGCTATTTCGTATTGCGTCGTGCGTGGTGCGTATCGCGCAATACGAAAAGCTAACCAGGTCCCTTGCTCGTCACTGCGAGAAAGCTCTCCGACTAGTCATTGCGAGACGAAGTCGAAGCAATCCCGGTTTTATCGCTCGGGATAAATTGCGCAATCTCATAATATATAATATCTAAATCATTGCTAACGTCAACTGGATTGTTTGAGATTGGAGGATGACGGCCTGGATTCTTTATTCCTAGGTTCAACTATAAAAAAGGCAAGCAATATGCCTGTGAGCACTAAAATTAAAGATAAGAAAAAAAGTACTGTGTAGGAGGTCCGTTCAATGATATAGCCCCCCAGAAGAGACAAAAGGCTTACCAGCCCAATTGCTGTATTTGCCACTCCAATATAGGTAGCTCTCTCTCCGGCTGGTGCTATTTCTAGAAGAAGATTATTCTGGCCAATAAAAAGACCATTAAGGTTCATTCCCACAAGAACAAAGACTATAGTGTAAATAGTCAAAAGAAACCCAGGAAAGATAGCCATTTTGTAAAGAAGCATTGTCAGTATAACCAGACAAGGAATTGACAACCCGACTAACCCTGAGAGCACCACCACAATCTTATTGCCATATCTATCAGAAAAAAAGCCCCAGAAAAGCGCTGAAATGATAGCTCCCATCATCTGAGCGACAACAAAGACTCCTGTCGTTTCTGAAGGAAAATGGAGCACCTCGCGCCCATAGACAGCGTAGAAGGGTAGGGCAATAATACCGCAATTCAAAAAGATTATTGCCCAGAACAAACGGCTGTAATTCTTATCATTTCTTAAAATAATTCCTATTCTTTTAAGATAAACAAAGAAGCTACTTCTTTGTTTTAGCGCAGGTAACTCTGCCGGCTCTCTAATAAAGGCAAACAAAAGCATGCCTAAGGATGTAAAGAGAAAAGTGAGAAAAAAAAGAAGAGCATAATTACGAGGAAAAGGGAAGTGTATTGGATGAGCTAATACATATCTAACCAGCAAGCCTCCTCCTACGGCCAGAATTCCTCCAAAGAATAACCTCAAGGAAAAAAACTTTCCTCTGTGCCTGGGCGTTATTACCTTCCCTATGATATCTAAAAAAGGAAGACCACCTAAACCTGCTCCCAGACAAGCCGTTCCATAAAGAACGAAAAAACTGACCAGGAGCAAAGAAGACATTTTCTTTTCCCAGAAATAAATAAACAGAAAAAGGATGAAGAGCGAACTTGCTCTTAGAACTGCACCCAGAATATAGATGGGTTTTCTTTTCTGCCAGTGTTCAGTAAAACTAGCTATAAAGACCTGGGGCATAAACCAGCCAAAAGCCCTGATAGTAATAACAGAACCGATAAGAACCTTAGAGCTGGTAAGGAGGCTGACAAATAAGGGGAGAACAGTATGAGGGTCAGTAAAAGATAATCCAAGTCTAAAAATAGCTCCGTTGAGAACTCCCAGAATAAAATTTTTTTTGCTTAATTCCTCAGGCATAATTCTTTACTTTTAGCCATTCACTTAGATAATTGCTTTTTGGTGTTTTCTTCTTCTGGTGAGGAGGTAGTTATAAGAAAAAAAGATACCTGTCAGGACCAGACATAATAGGGGAACAAGAAAAACTCCTTTAGCAAGACCGAACGTTTCAGAGATAGGACCAATTACCCACGGAAATACGATGGCTCCTATGGTTCCACCGGCAGACAGAGACCCGGTTATGAACCCAATATTTCTGGGAAAAGTGTTGCCCCCTAAGGCCAGTATACTGGGGTAGAACCAGGAAAGCGATAATCCGGAAAAGGCCATAAATAGTGCTATCAGAACGGAGTCTATTGAAAAGGTAAGGGCAGTAAATAGAGCCGTAACAAGGGCTCCTATTCCTAGAAAAAGTGATAGATTAGTTCTATGAAGAAAACGACCAAAAAGGAATCTTCCCGTCATCAGAGCAAACCAGAAAATTGATATACTGTAACTGGCCGATGCATGAGAGACATTTTTTACTTTCACCAGAAACACTGGTACCCAGGATGCAAATGACAGCTCTAGCCCTACATAAGTGAAAATACCAATTATAGCCAGCCAAAAAAGTGGTGAAGTTGTAGGTCGGGCTGGAGAACTACTGGTAGATATTTGTGGTTCCCCATTATAAGTAATACTTTGATAGATAGTTCGGCGAAAGAAGAATAGGGGCAGGGGAAGAGTCACCATTGCCATCATCAGATAGACCAGGTGCCATTTTTCACTGTAACTGAGTAACATCCCTACCGATAAGGGACCAAGTACAGCTCCTACACCAATAAAAATGTGTAGCCAATTCAAGAACTTTACTCTTTCTCTTCCCGAGATTTCTGAAAAAAGAGAATCAACACCGGTGTGCATTGTTCCCTGAGCAAGTCCCAGAAAAAACAAAAAAGTAAAGAGCAGCCCAACAGAACGAAATAGACTGATACTCACTAACATCAAAAAAGTAAATAAACTAGAAAGAGTAAGAAGTAGCCTGGCTCGCCGAATTCTCCAGAAGAGAGCTATAAGAATATTGGCAGCCAGGAAACCTATAGAGTGAGACACTACTGGTAGTGCAATCTGACCTAATCTTAATTGAAAAGTATCAGAAATAGGGGCCAAAAGAGGGCCATGCGAGCCAAATGTTATTCCCACGCTGAGCATAACCCAACAGGAGATAGCAAATAAGTGAAAATTGTTAGATTTACCCATTGTTTTAGACATTACGCTCTTTCATATAGAAGGTATTCATCTTTTGACATACTGGTGTGGCTTGAAGTTCTATCAATTGAAAAGATATAATAGTTACAAACACACAGAAAGTCAAGAAATACCTCAGGACAATTTCTTCCGTCGCTGTATAGTAGCTTCTTATTCTTTCTACTCAGCTTCTCGTTTCGGGAAAGATATAAAAGACTTTGAAGGGGGAAACATCCCCCCTCAACGGCCTTCGGCCTGCTCCCC
>JAUWRE010000124.1 GCA_030610725.1 Candidatus Aerophobota bacterium
ATGCTGCTTATACATTCCTACACGGCTTCTTAATGGTACTATCCACTCTACCTGCAGCCTACTCCATCTTCAGATACCTACAGCTGCAACCATTAAGACATAACCCAGAGTCTCTACTGAGAGACAACAAAAAGAGCAAACAATAGGTTCCCAAATCGAGCAACTGGAACAGTATGCTAAGAAAAACAAATACATCATAACAAAGCGGTATGTTGACGAGGGATGGAGTGGGGGTGTGCTTGCTCGGCCAGCCCTGGATCAACTTCGAGATGATTGTGCTAAAAAGGAATTTGAGGCAGTACTGATTAGCTGTCCTGACCGACTTGCCAGAAAATATGTCTATCAGGAGATTGTTATAGAAGAGATTCAAAAATCAGAAATTGAAATAATATTTCTTAATAGACCAATTGCTGACACACCAGAGGATAGAATGCTCTTGGGCATTCAGGGATTGGTAGCTGAGTATGAAAAGGAAAAGATAAGAGAGAGATCTAGAAGGGGTAAATTGCATAAAGCAAAGAAAGGATTAGTGGTAGGAGGATTGGCACCCTATGGTTATAGATATATAAGAAAAACACCAGAAAGAGATGGTTACTACGAGATTATACAAAAGGAAGCTAAGATAATCAAACAAATATTTGATCTGCTCATTCGTGATCAAATGTCTGCAAGGGCCATCGCGAAGTATCTCACGGTGCATCAATTTCCTCCACCCCGGCGAGGCAAGAGATGGAATAATAGCACTACGAGGAGAATTGTCACTAATGAAACTTATGCGGGCACTACATATTATAATAAGCGTTATTCTGTTGAGACAGAGAATAGTGAAACCAGTAAATACAGAAGAAACAAGAAGAATGGCAGGAGGATGCGGCCAAAAGACCAGTGGATACCGATCACGGTGCCTGCTATCATAAGCAGAAGAACGTGGCAACTGGCACAGGCTCAGGTTAAAAGAAATGCTGAGTTATCACCACGTAATGCTAAATATCGTTATCTTTTGCAGGGTCTAGTTTTCTGTAGCAATTGTGGATCTCGTTATATGGGGGTTCCTTGCCGTGAGGCTTTGTTCTATAGATGTAGTAATAGACAGCGAAATTTTCCTCTGCCTCCTGATTGTAAGGTCGGAAGCATAAAAGCTTCGACACTTGAATCAGCGGTCTGGGGTGGTGTTTGTGAAGCCATCAAAAATCCTGAGTTGCTCATGACTCAAGTTGAAGAGCTGAAAAGAAAAAGAGCCACCAGAGCGGGCGCGTTAGAGGGGAAGATTAGAAAAATAGAGTTACGTATTTCAAAAGTAAAGTATCAGGAAGACCGAATGCTGGATGCCTATACCGCTGGTGCAGTAACCCTAGGACAGCTACGGGGCCAGATGGATAGGATTAAACAAAACAAACAGCAATTAGAGGAAGAGAAAAAGCGACTCATAGAGGAAAGAAATCAGGGTGGTTCTCGTGCCACAAAAGAAAGAGACATCAAGGAATTCTGTGAATTAGCCGAGGAACGCTTGGAGAGCTTTGAATTCCAAGAAAAACGGAAGTTTTTGCGGTTGCTTGTTGATAAAGTCTGGTTGGAAGGAGATTGCGTCCGGATTAAAGGTGTCATTCCTGTGTCCTCGGGTATGGCGAAAAAAAAGAGCAACGGTAATATTGCGGGCATAACATCACTATAACTGCCAGTACTGGCTATGCTCGAATATATCCAGAAAAACATTGAGCTGTAAGTCATAAAAATTAAAAAACAATAGGGGAGGAGAATAATGTTAGATGATTTAGTAATCTCTGAGGCAATTGTGAAGAGTTTTATGGAGGATTTTATTGACTCCATTAAACTCGATGTAGCTATAGTTGGCGCTGGTCCGGCAGGGCTCATGGCCGGATACTGTCTTGCCAAAAAAGGGAGAAAAGTAGTTATATTTGAAAGAAAGCTTTCTATTGGCGGTGGTATGTGGGGTGGCGGTATGATGTTTAATAAAATCGTCATTCAAAAGGAGAGTAAGAGAATATTAGATGAATTAGGAGTGAAGGTAAAAGAATATAAAGAAGGTTATTATTTAGCAAATTCTATTGAGGCTGTTACTGGTCTGACTTTTCAGGCTGTAAAAAGGGGATTAAAGATATTTAACCTGATTAGCGCAGAAGATGTGATGCTCCGAAAGGAAAGAGTTACTGGTATAGTAATAAATTGGTCATCTGTGCAGCTTGCTAATCTCCATGTTGATCCTTTGAGTATAGGCTCCAGGGTAGTAGTTGATGCTACTGGTCATAGCTGTGAGCTGGCAAGGCTCATTGAGAAGAAAGTAGGCTCTTACTTGAAGACTGAGAGCGGGGGTGTTATGGGGGAGAAACCTATGTGGGCTGAAGTTGGCGAGAAAACAATTGTCGATAATACAAAGGAAATCTATGCCGGTCTTTACGTTGCCGGGATGGCAGCAAATGCAGTTTTTGGTGGACCGAGAATGGGACCGATTTTTGGTGGTATGTTGCTGTCCGGAGAAAAAGTTGCCAGGATGATTTCAGAGAGATTAGAAAAAGGCGATTTAGATTGACTGGTCAACAGTTCTATATATTTGTAATTAGGTAAGTGTTACTAAAAAATATTGAGATACTGTAGCAGGTAGGATTTCCTGAAAAGAGGAGAAATCCCAAATTCTAATATCTAAATCCTAAACAAATTCAAATCTCAAATGTTCAAAATTCAAAACAGGTTCTGTTTTGGTCATTCGAATTTTGGTAATTAGATATTGTTTAGAGTTTAGTAATTGTAATTTAGAATTTAGGGAGATATAAGTTTTATAGAAGCTAATCTATTACCTACATTCACTCTCCTTTAGAAAAGCTAAACTATTAGATATATTTAGGCAACATACAGAACAGTGAAATATATGGATTTACCTATTCAGGCTAAAGAAAAAGGTTTCACTTTTTTCGAGGTGATTTTTATTACCGTCATTCTCTCGCTGGGGCTTCTGACCATAATTGAGATTTTTCCATTAGGTTTTAAAGCAAAAGAAGCAGCGGAGCAATATTCCATAACTGCTCTTTTAGGTCAAAAGATATTGGAGGAGACAAAGAGAGAAGGCTATGAGAGCTTGAGTGGTCTATCTTTATCTCAGAGTGAGAATTGTGGAGTAAGAGAGGGTGAATTTGAGGATTATCAGGGATACAGATATCGGTTAGAATGGTGCGACAGTGAAACTCCTTATCTGCGTAAATTGAAGGTTACAATCTTACTTAATAATTCGGAGATAAAGAGCGAAGAAAGAGAGGGGAACGCTAAAAATCACCTCAATAATGAGAATAATTCCTGGCAATGTTTGGATTTGGTTACTTATCTAGCTAAAAAGGATTAAGGAATGCCTCAGGACAATTTTTTTCCTTCGCTCGATAGTAGCCTTTTATTATTTCTGCTCAGCTTCTCGTTTCGGGAAAGATATAAAAGACTTTGAAGGGGGAAACATCCCCCCTCAACGGCCTTCGGCCTGCTCCCCCCAAGTTCAAAAAAAGGCGGAGCATCGTCGCTTTGCTCCTCAAACAGTATATTTTTCTTTATCCTCAACTCGAAGCTTCGTTAAGGTTGCTCCTATAAGGCTCTCTCAAAAAATGTCCTTCGGCAAGTATATAATTGGACATAAAGAAGAGAAAGGGTGTTTATGAATTTAAGAACATTAAGGCGGGATAAAAGAGCTTTTACTTTGGTGGAAATTATTATAGCTACCTCCATTCTGGCTTTTTTAATGCTTACCCTCCATCGTGTTTTCTTGGTGAGTTCTTCTGCCTGGAAAAAGGGGGATGCGCGTATTAAAATGTATCAGAATGGGCGTGTATGTCTGGATGTGATGAGTCGAGAGATAAGATGCGCTCTGATTAGCCCGGGTAACTCTCAACTAGTATTCAATGGGGATGAGGATGCCTTAAGTTATGTTTCCACTTTTCATAAGTCTGATGAATCGGGTGAGTTTGACCTGTTTGAAGTAGGTTATAGTTTGTCTTCTCAGGGTGAGGTATTGAGGCGGATAAAAACCCATCTTGATTCTTCTTCTGCCAGAGACGGAGCTACATCTGTGTTAGCCAATAATATTTTGCAGTTGAGTTTCTTGTATAATAATGAGGGTGTCTGGCAGGATAGATGGGATTCTAGCCTGGGAACACCGGATAATACCAGGGATGATTACCTACCCCAGGCGGTGCAGATTAATATTATCGTCCAGGATGAGCGACTACTGGAGTCTCCTTTGCTTTTATCTACCGCAGTAACTATTCCTATCGGCGGGAAGTAATATTCTTGCTTTACAATCTAATTAAAATATGGTAATATAAGCAAGAATGAGAAATAGAGGAATTTGTTTATATTTT
>JAUWRE010000066.1 GCA_030610725.1 Candidatus Aerophobota bacterium
TATTGGAAGTGTCAATGAGAACCTGGTCTTGAAAGACATCAACTTAAATGTACCTCACAATGATTTTGTTACTGTCATCGGTGGTAATGGAGCGGGGAAAACTACTTTCTTAAATCTAATCAGTGGCGTATTTCCTCCTGAAGAGGGCAGGATAGAAATAAATGGAATGGATGTAACTAACCTACCGGAACATAAACGAGCTAGTCTTATCGGGCGAGTATTTCAGAATCCCTTGTTAGGAACAGCGTCCTCTCTAACCCTGGAAGAAAATTTGGCTATAGCTACTTCAAGAGGTAAAAGGAGAGGATTAAACCTGGCTGTTACCCGAAAAAAGAGAGAAGAATTTAGAGAAAAACTGAGAACATTGGGTCTGGGACTAGAGAGGAGGCTGCACCAGAGAGTGGGCCTACTATCTGGTGGCCAAAGGCAGGCTTTAACCATTTTGATGGCTGTTCTCACCAAGCCTAAATTATTATTGCTTGATGAACATACGGCCAGCCTGGACCCAAAAACCGCCCAAATTATCATAGCTTTGACCAAGAGGATTATTAATGAGAACCAACTAACTACTCTTATGGTGACACATAATATGGAACAAGCTCTAAAACTTGGCAATAGAACTATTATGATGGAGGAAGGTAAGATAATATTAGACGTTTCTGGCAAAGAAAAGAAAAAAATGACCGTGAACGACCTTTTGGAAAAATTCAGTCAGATTAAGAAAAGAACATTAGTCGAGGACAAGATGTTGTTAATATAAAATTGAGAAATTTTTTCAAATTTTCATGCTTTAAAAGACGAGAATAGAATAGATGAGCCCAGGTTAAAGGGTATTTTTAAACACCGGGCTGATCGCTCGGTTTTTTTGCGGAAGTATCCTGCTGGTCAAGAGAAATTAAGATAAAAAAAAACTTAAGGAAAAATCAAAAAGACAGGAGGTGAAAATATAAGAATAAGAAAAGATTGTCCATAAAGAAGGAGTTAGATATTCGCTTAGTAAGCAAGAAAAAATCTTCAAAAGGAGGAGATTAAAATGGAGAGAACACAGTACTTTCTTGATCAAAAAAAGATGCCAACCCATTGGTACAATATCCTGCCTGACTTGCCAGAGCCATTGCCACCGGTTTTGCATCCAGGCACGGGCAAACCAGTTACGCCTGATGACCTGACACCCATCTTTCCTATGGCACTGATTCAGCAGGAGTTCAGTCCTGAGCGCTACATTGAAATCCCTGAGGAAGTACAGTCTATTTATCGTACCTGGAGACCCACTGTATTACATCGAGCATATCGACTTGAGAAAGATTTAGACACACCAGCAAAGATTTTCTTCAAATACGAAGGGACAAGCCAGGCTGGTAGTCATAAACCCAATACGGCCCTAGCTCAGTGCTACTATAATAAGATGGAGGGCACCAAACGCATAGTCACTGAGACCGGTGCCGGGCAATGGGGAAGTGCCTTGAGCATGGCCGGTGCGATGTTCGGCGTTGAAATTAAGGTTTATATGGTTAGAATTAGCTACGACCAGAAGCCCTATCGCCGTATCTTGATGGAGACCTGGGGAGCTACGTGTGTTCCCAGCCCTAGTAAGAATACCAAGGCAGGACGACGTGTCTTAGCGGAGGACCCCGATTGTCCCGGGAGCCTGGGCCTTGCTATTAGTGAGGCAGTAGAGGAGGCTGCTAGCCAGGAGGAAACTAAGTATTCCCTGGGTAGTGTGCTCAACCACGTTATGCTGCATCAGACCATTATAGGAGAAGAGACTCGAATGCAAATGGAGATGGCCGATGCCTATCCCGATATTATCGTGGGCAACGTTGGAGGCGGCTCAAACTTCGCTGGGCAATTTCTACCCTGGATCAGGGACAAAATTAGCGGGAAGAAACCAGATTTGCGAATTATCTGCGTTGAGCCTGAAGCCTGCCCGAGTTTGACTAAGGGTCCCTATACCTACGACTTCGGTGATGAAGCTGGCCTCACTCCCTTGCTCAAAATGTATACCCTGGGGCATAAGTTTATTCCACCCCCAGTCCATGCCGGAGGGTTACGTTACCATGGGATGTCACCAATCATCTGCCATCTCTATAACATGGGTTTAGTCGAGGCTAAGGCTGTAGCTCAACTTCCCACCTTCGAGGCAGGTATAAAGTTTGCCCGAACTGAGGGCATTATCTCTGCTCCGGAACCATGCCATAACCTCAAGGTAGCTATTGATGAGGCCCTTCATTGCAAGGAAACAGGTGAAGCAAAGACTATCCTGATAGCTCACAGTGGACATGGTCACTTCGACCTGACTTCCTATGAAGCTTATCTGCAAGGCAGGCTGAAAAACTACGCTTATCCCGAAGAAGAAGTAAAGAAGTCACTCGCTTCGTTACCCAAGGTCCCTCAGACGTAAAAAGGCTTAGTTGAAAGCCTGACTTTTATGGGATGAGGCGAAACCCTCATCCCATAATATAGGACTTCAGTAAGGAGTAAATCATTGTATTATCCGGATGAGAGAAAATTTGAAGCCTTATCTAGAAAAGGGAATCTTATTCCTGTCTGGCGAGAGATTTTAGCTGACTTAGAAACTCCTGTCTCTGCTTTCATTAAACTGGGTCAGGGAAAATTCTCCTATCTTTTAGAAAGTGTAGAAAAAGGCGAACAACTAGGAAGATATTCTTTCTTAGGCAGCGACCCTGTCCTTGTTTTCAAAAGCAAAGGGGAAAGAATAGAAATTATCCGACAGGGAAAAAGTGAAATTCTAAGAGTGGAGAAAGACCCCTTAGATACCTTAAAAAAGATTATGGCTGGCTACAAAACGGTTAATTCAGCAGAACTTCCTCGTTTTTCAGGAGGAGCAGTAGGTTATGTTGGTTATGACGTCGTCCGTTTCTGGGAAGAAATTCATGAGAAAAACAGAGATGATTTAAACCTTCCCGATTCCCTATTTATGCTCAGTCATACTTTAGTCATCTTTGACCATCTTAATCATAAAATAAAGGTAGTCTCTTACGCTCTTTTAGAGAAAAAGGAATCTCCTCAAATAGCCTACCAGAAAGCCAAGCGTGAAATAGATGGGGTGATTAGAAAATTGAGGCAGCCTTCTCCTTCCTTGCTTCATGGTGAAAAAAAAGAAAAAAAGAAAGAAATTGCTAATGAGAAGATTGAATCTAACTTCACCTCTGATATTTTCCAGTCTAAGGTAAAAAAAGCCAAAGAATATATCAGGGCGGGGGATATTTTCCAGGTAGTCTTATCTCAGAGATTAAAAAGAAAAGTGAACGCTTCTGCTTTTGACATTTATCGCACTTTAAGATCTCTCAATCCTTCTCCTTATATGTATTACCTGAAATGTGGAGACTTTGAGATAGTGGGAAGCTCCCCCGAGACTCTGGTAAGAATGGAGGAAGAAGAAATAACCTATAGACCTATTGCTGGAACCAGAAAACGGGGGAAAAATAGAGTAGAAGATGCACTCCTGGCTGATGAACTATCGGTCGATCCTAAGGAGAGAGCCGAACACATAATGCTGGTGGACCTGGGACGTAATGATATGGGAAGAGTCTGTGAGTATGGAACAGTCAAGGTAACAGAGCTATTTTCAGTAGAGAAATACTCTCATGTTATGCACCTTGTTTCCAATGTCCAGGGGAAACTAAGGAAAGGAATGGACCAATACGACCTTCTTAGAGCCTGTTTTCCGGCAGGGACAGTCTCTGGAGCTCCTAAGGTAAGGGCAATGGAAATCATCGAAGAGCTTGAACCTTGCTGTCGGGGTCCTTATGCTGGAGCATTAGGATACTTTGGTTTCTCTGGAAATGTGGATACCTGCATCATCATTCGCACCATCCTCATCAAAGATAACATTGCTTATATTCAAGCAGGGGCAGGCATTGTGGCTGATTCTGAGCCTGAGTCTGAATATGAAGAAACACTAAATAAGGCCCGTGCTTTGATTAAAGCCATTGAAATAGCCGAGAAAGGTATAGAATGATTCTAGTCATCGACAACTATGATTCCTTTGTCTATAATCTAGTCCAATATCTGGAGGAACTGGGAAAGAAAACAGAGGTCTATCGCAATGATAAGATTAGCTTAAGGATAATAGAAGAAAAAAAGCCAGAGGGAATTGTCATTTCTCCTGGTCCGGGTCAGCCAAAAAATGCCGGCATTTCTGAACAAGTAGTGGAGCATTTCGCTTCTCAGATTCCTATTCTGGGAGTTTGCCTGGGACATCAGTGTATAGGCCAGGTTTTTGGAGCAAAGATTGTCAGAGCAAAAATTCTTATGCACGGGAAAACCTCTTTAATCTATCATTATGGTAAGGATATTTACCAGGGAACAGAAAATCCTTTCCTGGCTACCCGTTATCACTCTTTAATAATCAAGAATGGCACTCTTCCCGATTGTTTAATCAGAACTGCCTGGACCAAGAAAGAAGAAATTATGGGAATAAGACATAAAGAATATCCTGTCTTCGGTATGCAATTTCACCCGGAATCAATATTAACTGAAGTAGGTAAGAAATTATTAAAGAATTTTTTAAAGTTGGAAGAGAGCATTCACCTCAAAATGTGGAAAATCTCCTAATATAGCGTATAGCGGGTAGCATAAAGCTAAAAACTAAAAGCGCAAAGCTAAAAACCATAATTCAAAATTTAGAACTTTTGAGAAAATGTAAAAATGGGGACAGGCTACTTTTTTCTGGCGTATAGGAAAAACAAAAACAGAAAAAAATATCGTATATCGCAGAAAGACTTTAAAATATGCAATACTTATCCACGCACTTCTTTTTTTCGGCTACATACAATTAAAATAGGGATAGTGCCCTTTTTACCAATGTTACAACGATTTGTCATCACTTCTTCACAAGAGGGGGCTTCTCATCATTTCCTCTCCCATTGGGGAGAGGATTAAGGTGAGGGGGAACAGGAAAAAGAATGATAAAAGCTGTCTTAGGGACACTGGTAGAAGCAAAAAATCTCAAAGAGGAAGAAGCAAGGCAAGTGATGGGAGAGATTATGGAAGGAAAAGCTACTGCAGCTCAGATTGCTTCATTTCTTACTGCTCTTAGAATGAAGGGAGAAACAGTAGCTGAGATTACTGGCTTTGCCAGAGCAATGCTGGAGAAAGTCGATGCCTTTTCTATAAAGATAGATACCTTAGTGGATACCTGCGGAACCGGAGGCGATAGTCTTAATACTTTTAACATTTCCACGGCGGTTGCCTTTGCAGTAGCAGGAGCAGGGCTAAGCGTAGCTAAACATGGCAACCGGGCCCTTTCTAGTGAATGTGGCAGCGCTGATGTTCTGGAAGCCTTGGGAGTAAAGCTAACTACACCTAAAGAAAAGGTGAAAGAGTGCCTGGAAAAAATAGGAATTGGTTTTCTTTTTGCTCCTTGTTGTCATCCGGCTATGAAATATGCTCTTGCACCGCGACAAGAAATGGGAATGAGAACAGTATTTAATATTCTGGGGCCCCTGATTAATCCACTGAGAGCTAATGTGCGTCTTATGGGCGTGCATAGTTCTTCTCTTACTGAGCCGTTAGCCAGGGTATTAAAGAATCTGGGAGTAGAAAGTGCCTTTGTTGTCTGGGGAGAAGATGGCCTTGATGAAATCAGTATTAATGCAAGAACAAGAATAACCGAATTAAAAGAGGGAAAAATAGAAACTTATTATATTAAACCAGAAGACTTTGACATGAAAAGAGCTTCATTGCAAGAGATAAGGGGAGGAGATAGAGAAGAAAATACCCGCATTTTTAAAAACATTTTAGGAGGAGAAAAAGGGGCCAAAAGAGACATCGTTCTTATCAATACTGCCGCTTGTCTGGTAGCAGCAGGACGAGCCAAAAGTTTCAAGGAAGGAATTGAGATAGCCAAAGATTCCATTGATTCGGGAAAAGCTAAAGAAAAATTGGGAGCGCTGATTAGCTTTACCAACAATTAGCGGAAAGCGTAGAGCGTTTAGCGTATAGTGAAAGTCGTCACTCATGAAGAAGAAAACACCCTCTCCCCTATGGGGAGAGGGATAGGGTGAGGGGAAGGACTTTGATCCTAGATGAGATAGTGAATAATAAGCACAAGGAAGTTGCTGAACGAAAAAAAGAAGTCCCATTGGCGGTTCTAAAATCGAAGCTAGCCGCTTCTACTCCTACCAGGAACTTCAGGAAAGCTATCTCCTCTCCAAGAAAGATTAATATTATCGCTGAGATTAAGAGAGTCTCCCCTTCAGCTGGAGTTATAATCAAAAATTTTAGTTTAGAGGAACTAGCCAGAATTTATGAGAAAAATGGTGCCTCAGCTCTATCTATTTTGACTGACCAGAAGTTCTTTAGGGGAGAGCTCAAAGATTTAGAGAAGACAAGGAAAACCTCTTCCCTTCCCATTCTGGCCAAAGAGTTTATAGTAGATGAGTATCAGATTTATGAGGCTAAAACCAGGGGAGCGGACGCTATACTCTTAATTGCTCGTATATTAGATAGAGAGAAGTTAAAAGAATATCTAGACTTA
>JAUWRE010000098.1 GCA_030610725.1 Candidatus Aerophobota bacterium
TCAAAAGAGCTGAACTTACCCCCCTCTCCCTTCCCTCTCCCCCGTGGGGAGAGGATTGAGGTGAGGGGAAAAAGGAAATTCCTATACTATTGAATTATAGCAGTTTTTTGCCCTTTCGTCCAGCAAAGTCGTGAATAGTGAATGGTGAATAGTGAATGGTGAACAAAGAAATAAATGATTGTAGGGTTTGGTTGACGATTCACGAAATACGATTCACCAGATCTGTCGTGCGTGAATGTTACTGTGTTGTGTGCTTGAGGGTCTTTTACGATATACCCAATACGCAATACGATATACGAGAATGGCGACGGAAGAAATTGTTCTGAGGTATTTCTGTTGACTATCCAGGAGAAAAAAATGACCGTAAAGGAAATCCATAAAGAAACTAAGGAGAAAATGAAGGATTCGGTGCAAGCTCTAGCAGGTAGGTATTCAAAAATGCGAGGAGGGAGAGCTCGGGCGGATCTAGTGAGTGAAGTAAAGGTAGAATGCTATGGTTCTAGAATGAGTTTAGAACAACTAGCCAGTATATCCATTCCTGAACCGCGCCTTTTAATTATAGAACCCTGGGATAAAAGTATTCTCAAGAATGTAGAAAAGGCTATCCTTACTTCTGATTTAGGTATAAATCCTAGTAATGATGGTAATGTAATCAGGTTGGCTGTTCCTCCCTTGACAGAAGAAAGGAGAAAAGGATTAGCCAAGCTTACCAGGGAATGGGCTGAAGAGGTGAGAGTGAGCATTAGAAATTTACGCCGTGAGGCCAGGGCAAAAATAGAGGACTTAGAGAAAAGAAAAGAAATTTCCGAAGATGAGAAAAAAAGAGCAGAAAAAGATATTCAGAACCTTACTGATGACTTTGTTAACCAAATAGATGAGATGCAGGAAACGAAAGCAAAGCAGGTTTTCCAAATTTAAAAGTTTGCCAGCTCTCTTTTTAGCAAATCTATCATCTTTACAGGAGTAGGGTCAATCCCTTGTAGAATAGCCAAATAAAAGCTTAGCCAGTCTATTTTGTATATAGCCGAGAAAATTCTAGTCAAATGGCCTTTTCCTTCTGTCCAGATTTCTTCCCATCCTACTTTTCTTTCTGTTATTATGGATTGAGTAATCTCTATTCTCTTTTTGATTCTTTCTCCTTCCTCTACATCGCGGATGAATAAGGGATGGAATTGCTGAAAGTCCACCTTTCCCTCTTTTCCCCAGGCAACAATTTCATTATGGCTTAACTCGGGGAAAGCATCCCAGAAGGCGAAGATTTTACTATTCTCATTAAATTGGGTCTTCAGTCGATGAGCCACCACGTCTGTTTTGCCTTCTACTCCATAAATGAGAGGTATTTTCCCCGCCAATTTTTGTGAAAGGGCTTTAGCGGGATTTTCGCTTAAAGTGACCTCTGGTCTATATCTATCCCGGATATCATTTAGGACTTCCAGTAATTCATCATAATTTTGCTTGTGTATATTGGTCCATTTCAATCTCTCTAGAATTTTAAGGAGAGGAATAAATAGATAACCTATAGTAGTGCGAGGAGGCATTCCGGGAGGGACTAAAAGACAAGGAACCCCATCTTTTTCACTTAGCTCCTTCAACTTTCCCCCGCTACAGATAGAAATAAGGCGAGATTTTCTTTTCATAACCTCCTCATAAGTAGTGAGAGTTTCTTCTGTATTCCCGGAGTAGCTAATTATAAAAGTCAGAGCCTTTTCGTTCACTGCTGCTGGTAAGGCGTAATTGCGATTCACCAAAATAGGTATTCCTAAACTCTGTTTAAGAAGAATCTTTAGTATGTCCCCTCCTATGGCTGATCCTCCCAGGCCACAAACTACAATCTTATCACTTTTTTGGAAAAGCTCTTCTGGTATGGTAAATTTTTCTGCTAATTGAATGGCTTTTTCACATTGAGAGGGGAACTCGAGCAGGAGTTTTCTCATATTACTCTGGTCTGTTTTTTCTATTTCTTTTGGATTATCGAGCAATTTCTGTCTCCTTTATTCTTCCTCTAGAATTTTTTTTATTTTTTTAGATAGCCTTCTTTGGGCAAAGTGTCTGGTTTGAGAAGATGTGCTTAACTTGAGGAGTTTTGAAACTATCTCTTCTGTTTCATCCCATCTTATTCCTCTGATTATCTTTTTTATCTCCAAAAGAGAACTGGGAGATACACTGAACTCATCTACCCCTAATCCCAGCAGAATCAGGACAAAAAGAGGGTCGCTAGACATTTCTCCACATGCCCCTACCCAGATATTTTGCCGATGGGCAAATCTTACGATATTGTCAATCAATCTGAGGATGGTAGGGTGAGTGGGTTGGTAGAGATAGGCTACTTTTTCATTTACTCGGTCTACAGCTAACGTGTATTGAATAAGGTCATTGGTTCCCACACTGAAAAAATCTACCTCCTTGGCTATGAGGTCAGCCGTTATAGCCGCTGAGGGAATTTCTATCATAGCTCCTACGTCTATATCTTCAGCAAAGGGTATCTTCTTTTCTTTTAGTTCTTTTTTAACCTCAAGCAGGATTTTATTAGCTTTCCGAACTTCCTCTACCCCGGAGATCATAGGATACATAACTTTTACTTTTCCAAAATGACTTGCTCTCAGTATAGCTCTCAATTGGACTTTAAAAATGTCTACTTTTTCTAAACATAATCTTATTGCCCGCCAACCCATAAAAGGATTTATCTCCTGGGGCACGGGAAAATGAGAGATAAATTTATCTCCCCCCAGGTCCAATGTGCGGATAATTACGGTGTAAGGATTTGCCTTTTGAGCTACTATTTTGTAAGCTTCCAGTTGTTCTTCTTCAGTGGGTAGAGTCGTCCTGTTCATATAGAGATATTCGGTTCTGTACAATCCTACTCCTTCTGCTCCATTTTCAAGAGCTACATCTATCTCTTCTGGCCCGGCGATATTAACGGCTAATTCAACTTCCCGGCCATCCAGAGTTTGAGCTGGCAAATCTTTTGCAGTCTCCAATCTCTTTTTATAAGAGAAAAACTTCTTCTGTTCTTCCTGATATCTTTCTATTTGTTTGGCAGTGGGATTAATTATTACTCTGCCTGTATTTCCATCTAGAATTACGGTGGAACCAGGCTTAGCTCTTTTAGTTATATCTCTTAGACCCACCACGGCAGGGATTTCCAGAGAACGGGCTATAATGGCAGTGTGAGATGTTCTTCCTCCTATATCTGTGGCGAAACCTAATATCTTCTCTTTTTGCATAGATATAGTATCAGAAGGAGCCAGGTCATGGGCTACTATTATTATATTCTCCTCAAGACGGGAAAGGGTGAAGGTAGGTCTATTTACTAAATTGGCCAGGATGCGTTCTCCTATATCCTCAACATCTCGGAATCTTTCCTTAATAAGTCCTGTTTGGGCTGAGGCAAATTTTGTAGGAAAATCTCTGAGAGTATTCCTGAGAGAAGCTTCTGCATTTAACTTTCGTCTCCTTATCCTATTCAAGGTGCCTTTTATAAGAAGAGGGTCTTCCAGGATAGAAAGATGAGCCCGGAAAATATAAGATTCCTTGATACCAATTTTTTCCCTTGCTTTCTTTTCAATTTCTTGTAGTTGTTCTTTTGCCTCTCTTACTGCTTCTTTGAATCTTTCTATTTCTTTTTCAACTTCTTCTTTCTTAATTTTATATTCAAGAATACAGAAATTCTCCTTTTCCAGAATATACACTTTTCCTATGGTAATTCCTGGAGATGCAGCTATTCCCTTAGGCATAGACTTTCTCCTTTTTGCGATGATACTTCAATATCTCTCCGGCTAAATAGACTGAGCCAGTGGTGCAGATTAAATCGTCATAACAAGCCAAATCTTGAGCACAGAGAATAGCATTTTTAACTTTTTCTTCAATCAATATCTTTTTTCTTTCATAAAACCTTACTATTGTCTTTTTTATCTCTTCAGGTGGTAATGCTCTGGGACTGTCCACTCGGGTAAGGATGATTTTATCTGCTAAGGGACAAAGAATCCTGGCTATACTCTCTATATCTTTGTTTTTTAGAATACCCAGAATAAGAATAATTTTTTTTCTGGGGAATTTCTCTTTAAGATAATTTGCTAATGCCTGAGCTGAGGCTCCGTTATGAGCGCAATCAACGATAAAGAATGGTTCAGTAGAAAGGGTCTCTATCCTCCCTGGCCATTTTACCTCTTTCAACCCTTTCCTGACAGCTTCTGGGGAAGTGAAAATCCCCCTATCTTTGATAAGGTCTATAGCTCCTACTGCAGTAGCTGCATTTATCAGTTGATGTGTGCCAGCCAGAGGGAGAAGCAAATGCGGATATGTTCGTTTTGTGGTCTTGAGGTCGAAAGTTTGGGTTTGAGAGGTGGAACCTCTTCTTTTAAATTGGATATCTTCACCCACCTTGTACAACTCTGTTTTTTTCTCTCTTGCTGCCTGTTCCAGCACTTTCATAGCAGCCCTATCTTGAGGAGAGGTGAGCACAGTCACCCCTTCTTTGATGATGCCGCTTTTCTCTCTGGCTATAGAGGCTAAATCTTTTCCTAATTCTCTGGTATGGTCAAAGCTTATCTGGGTAATAACAGCGAGCAATGGATAAACCACATTTGTAGCATCCAGTCTTCCTCCCATCCCTGTCTCCAGGACAGCTATGTCTATTCTCTGGCGGGAGAAATAGAGGAAGGCCAGTGCTGTATAGATTTCAAAGAAAGTAAAGGATGTCTGCTCTGAAGAATTTTCTAATTGGAATCTCATCTGAGAGAGAAAATAGACGAACTCCTCTTGACTAATGAGCTTTCTCCCTATTCTTATTCTTTCCCGGGGGTCAATCAGATGAGGAGAAGTGTATAAGCCAACCTTCAACCCATTTGCCGTCAAAATAGAGGTTATTATGGCTGCTGTAGAGCCTTTGCCTTTAGTCCCGGCGATATGGATAGCTTTTAATTGTTGATGAGGATTCCCTATTAGGCCAAGAAGGCGCTCCATCCTTTTAAGGTTGAGAAACCTTCCATCATAGGAGAAATTTTCCTCCCTTTCGTAGTTGACAAAGGAATCTA
>JAUWRE010000103.1 GCA_030610725.1 Candidatus Aerophobota bacterium
GGGCCAAAAGATATTGACTTTGTAGTGGTGAGAGAAAACAGCGAGGGTTTTTATACTGGAGTTGGTGGGAGATATCAAAAGGGTAGTTCTGAGCATTTAAGATATGCTGGGATAAGTAAGGTTTTTGCTGATTCCGAAGAGCTCGTTACCCAGGAAGGCATCTTCAGCCAGATTGGGGTAGAGAGAATAATGAAATATTCTTTTGAACTGGCCAGGAAGAGAAAGAAACACCTCACCTGCTGCACCAAGTCTAATGCTCTCAACTATTGCATGGTCTATTGGGATGAGGTCTTTAGAAAAGTTTCAGAAGAATATCCCGATGTAGAAACAGATTTTGCCTTTGTTGATGCTATCTGTATGTGGTTTGTCAAAAACCCTGAATTCTTTGATGTTATCGTCGCTCCCAATCTTTTTGGTGATATAATAACCGATTTAGGAGCAATGATACAAGGGGGAATGGGTCTTGCTCCTGGGGCAAATATCAACCCAAAGGGGATTTCTATGTTTGAGCCAATTCATGGCTCTGCTCCCAAGTACGCCGGGAAGAATGTTGCCAATCCCATAGCTAGCATCTGGACTGCTCAGATGATGCTAGTGGAGCTAGGGGAGATTGAAGGGGCAAAGAGAGTTATGACCGCCATCAAGGATGTCCTCAGGCAGGGCAAAATTAGAACCAGGGATCGTGGAGGAAGCTCTAAAACAACAGAAGTAGGTGATGTAATAGCAGAAAAAATAAGAAATTTGGGATGTTAACGGCGGCTTATTAATGGATTAATATCCAATTATGCTTCTTCCTCGATTTCCCACCTTTGTCATTTTACCAAGTATAAGTATAATCAGAAGAGATTATACTTACTGTTGAGTTTCTGGCTATCGCGGCGGGAGGTTTATCAAATGAAAATAAAAGTCAAATTTGTCAGTTTTTTGAGGGAGCTAAGCGGTGTAGATAAAGCTGAGCTCTGTCTGCCTCAAGATGCTACTGTAAAGGATGCTATAGAAAAGGTAGTTTATGATTTTCCCAAACTCAAAAAATGGCTGCCCCAATATATATGGATGTTTATTAATGGGAACTATGTGAAATCACAAACTCAATTAAAGGACAATGACGAAATAGCCCTCTTTCCTCCTGTGGGAGGAGGATGAGAAATGCTAAGCGAAAAGGAGCTAAGAAGATATGACCGTCAGGTAATGATGTTTGGAAAGGGAGCACAGGAAAAGTTAAGAAAAGCAAAAGTAGCTATCGTAGGGTTAGGAGGATTGGGCTCGCCTATTAGTATATATTTAACGGCAGCGGGAATCGGACAGTTGTTTTTAATTGATGAACAAAAGCCAGAGTTAAGCAATTTAAATCGGCAAATTCTCTATGGAGAAGAAGATTTAGACAAAAAAGCAAAGCCTGTGTTGGCTAAAGAGAAGCTTAGGCAATTAAATTCAGAGATAAAAGTAAGAACATATTCTAAAAGAATTTGCAAAGAGAACATTGAAGACCTGCTCAATGATGTAGACATAGTTGTAGATGCGCTTGATAATTTTGAAACACGATATTTGTTGAATGAGTTTTGTGTTAAAAAGAGAAAACCCCTCATACATGCTGCCGTTGAAGCATTCTATGGTCAAATCACCACTATCCTACCGGGGAGAACCCCCTGCCTAAATTGTCTATTTCCCAATCCACCTAAGAAAATAAAATTTCCTATCATTGGGGTGACTACCGGACTTCTTGGAGTTCTGCAAGCAAATGAAGTTATAAAGTTAATTACCGGATACGGGGATAATTTGGTAGGCAAGCTCTTTACTTATGATTTACTTCACAATAAAGCGGAATGTATTGACATTAGACCGAATCCATCCTGTCCCGTATGTAGTGGAACTTTCCGTCTAAGGCGTCAATAGACGAACCATATACGATAAGTGGCTGATAAAAGGGCAACCAGAATAATATTATAACAATCATTGATTAAGAATAAATGAGGAGGTACACTATGGCTGACAATTTTACCAAGATTACCGAACACCTGTATAAGTTTTGCGACACTTGCAATGTCTATATCATTAAAGATGGAGATGGAGGAATACTTATTGATGCTGGCTCGGGTAAAGTCTTAGATTACTTGGATCAAATAGGAATCTCTCACATTGATTGGGTAGTTCATACCCACCATCATCGTGACCAGTGCTGGGGAGATCATAAACTCATCGAAAAAGGAGCGGGAATTGCCGTACCTGAATACGAGCGATATCTCTTTGAAGAGGTAGAGGAATTCTGGAATCATCGAAGGATCTACGATAACTATAATGACCGCAATACCTTCTTCAGTATAGGTAAGAACATTCCAGTTAAGGCTATCCTGCAAGATTATGAGATATTCACCTGGCATAATTATAAGCTAGAAATTCTACCGGCTAAAGGACACACTATGGGGTCTATAGCCTTAGTTACAGAGATCGATGGAAAAAAGATTGCCTTTACCGGAGATCTCATCTATGAAGGGGGCAAGCTTTATCAGCTTCACGCTATGGAATATGCTTATGGTGATATGATAGGTTTACTCTTTACCCATCAATCTATCAGAAAACTTGCTTTCAAGGCACCCAATCTTTTCCTTCCCTCTCATGGGCCTATAATAGAGAAGCCGGATTTGTGTATTAAACAATTGAAACATCGTATCCGTCGTCTGGTAAGACTTACCTGTCCAGAGAAAGAAGAATGTCTCAATGAGCATCTTTATCCCATTTCCAATCATCTACTCTGGGGAGGAGCGCTCACCTGCAGCAACTTCTATGTGATTAAGAGTGATTCAGGCAAAGCCTTATTTATTGATTATGGTCATGCCTTTGGAGAACATATGCACATAGGGTGGGATCGAGAAGATCAGGAAGTTATGCGCTTTGTTGCTCATCATCTAGAAGAGCTTTTTACTGAACATAAGATAAAAAAGATCGATGCTGTCATTCCCAGCCATATCCATGATGACCATACCTGTGGTATTCCCTATCTACAAAAACATTTTGGCGTTGAATGCTGGACCATAGAACAAATGGCTCCTATTTTAGAGAATCCAGCCCGCTGGAGTTCTACCCCTTGCTGCTACCATAAGCCTATTCGTATTGAACGCAAATTTTCAGATGGAGAGGAGTTTACCTGGGAAGAATATAAATTCAGGATTTACCATGTTCCCGGACAGACCGAGTTTCATTCGGTAATCACTACTACTATCGATGATAGCAAGGTGGCTTTTACCGGAGACAATATCTTTGAGCAACCAGTAGCCACCTGGGGTAGCCATACAGAAACAGACCCCATACAAACGCAGGTTTTTCGTAATAGCTTCCAGCTTTCTATGCATAAGAAATGTAAAGAGGTTATGAATAAAATTTTGCCGGAGAGGATTTGTCCTGGACATGCTGAGCCATTTTATTTCGATAAGCTAAAAACGAATGAATACTCCGACTACATAGACCAGAAAGAGACTCTATTTCGAGAATTATCTCCTAAGCCGACAGAGCAGTACAGCGACCTTTTCTGGGTAAGACTCTTACCTTATCAATCTGTTGTGCAATCCGGGAAAGAGCAAGAATTCACTCTACTTGTGAGAAATAACTTTAGTGAGGCCAAGGAATTTAGAGCCGAGCTTCTAGCGCCAAAGGAGTGGAAAATTGTTAAAGGATCTGGTAGAATCCGCCTTTCTTCCGGATCCTCTGGAGAGATTATAATGACTATAAAAGCTCCTACAAACCCTGCAAATGGGATCTTCCGTCAATTAGTCACCGCAGAAATTCATATTGACAGTATTCCTCAAGGTCCAATTGCTGAAGCATTGGTTCAGGTGAAGAAACCCTAGAAAATTAAATAGGGACAGCGACCATTATTAAGGAGGATAACCAATGAAGACCAGAGAATTAGCCGATTATTTGGATGAGATACTAAAGATCAAGGAAATTGAGGATAAATCTCTTAATGGTTTGGTAGTGGATAATAAAGGCGAAGTGAATAAGATAGCCTTAGCAGTAGATGCCTCATTAGACGCTTTTAAAGAAGCAGGAAGGATAGGAGCAGATTTTCTTTTCGTTCACCATGGACTCTGGTGGGGTAAGCCTTTTCCTATATCCGGCTGGACTTATGAAAGGATGAGGTTGCTTCTGGACAAGAATATAGCTCTTTATGTGGCTCACCTTCCCTTAGATTCACATCCCGAACTGGGTAATAATGTGCAGGCGGTTGGATCACTTAACTGGCCTATTAAGGGAGATTTTGGAGAAGATAACGGTCTTTTTTTCGGTAAAGAAATATTTTTTGACCCTGGTCGTAAATTAGAAGAGATAGTAAATGATTTAAGGGGTAAATTGAAGGCAAAACCCATTGTCTGGGATTTTGGTCCTGAAAAAGTCAAACGAATGGGCTACATAGCTGGAGGAGCAATCCAGTTTCTTCCTCAAGTTGTTGAAGAGGGTCTGGATACCTATATTACCGGCGAGCCAGCACATAGCTACTACTGGATGGCCAAAGAAGAAAAGGTCAATGTTATCTTTATTGGACATTATCTGAGTGAGACTTTTGGAGTAAAGGCAGTGGGAAGAGAGCTTGAGGAAAAATTTGGTTTAAAAACAGAATTCTTGAACCTTCCCACCGGATATTAAAAGAACGTGAATCGTATTTCGTGAATCGTGAATCGAAAAGAAAGAAATAGAGTCTAAGTTTCAGGTGCTCGTCGCTGGTATTTCCTCTCCCTTTGGGGGAGAGGACTAAGGTGAGGGGAAGAACTTATGTCATTAGTAAGGGGGAAGAATATCTCTAAGTCTTACGGAGATAAACTTATCATAGAAAGGAGTTCTTTCCAGCTCAATGAAGGGGAAAAAATTGGGCTTATTGGTGCTAATGGAGTGGGAAAGACAACTCTTTTACAAATTATTTCAGGAGAGATTCGGCCCGAAGAAGGGGGAGTTGAGAAAAGGAGAAATTTGAA
>JAUWRE010000118.1 GCA_030610725.1 Candidatus Aerophobota bacterium
TGCAGGGAGTTATTCTTACCGATGACATCTTTAACATGTTTGTCTTTTTTGAGATTCTTTCTATATCTACCTACGTCCTGGTTGCTTATTTTCGGACTGGGAGAGCCATAAGAGCCAGTTTCGATTACCTTCTCTTGAGTAGTCTGGGAGCTGCCTTTTTTTTGTTATGCATAGGGCTTATTTATCAAGCAGGTGGGGTATTGAGTTTAGAGGGGATAAGAGAAGTCACTATACATTTACAGAAAAACTCGCCTTCTATGTTTAATTTGGCAGTTGTTTGCCTGGTAGTAGGTATCGGTATTAAGGCTGCTTTTATCCCTCTTCATACCTGGCTGCCCAATGCTCATGCCTATGCTCCTACTCCTGTCTCTGCTCTTTTATCAGCGGTGATGATTAAAGTTTCTTTTCTAGCTACCTGGAGAATTATCAATATTTTTCAGGCATTTAGCCTGCAATATCTTTTTATATGGATAGGAGCTTTCACTGCTTTTTTAGCTGTGATTTGGGCTCTAGCTCAAACTGATATTAAGAAAATCCTTGCTTATCACAGCATTTCCCAGATGGGATTTATAGTAGCTTCTTTTGGAGTAGCCTCATCTTTATCCCTCACTGCTTCCTTTTTTCATATAATTAACCACTCTCTCTTTAAGAGCCTACTCTTTCTTTCGGCTGGCCTGGTTATTTATAGTACCGGGATAAGAGATGTAAGTAAATTATCAGGACTGGGCAGGAAGATGCCCCTGGGCTTTTTTGCTTGTTTAGTGGGGTCCCTTTCCATCTCAGGGATACCCCCTTTCAACGGTTTTGCCAGCAAGAATCTTATTTCTCTTTCCTTAAAGAATTATCCTGTAGCCGCCTTTCTTATTCTGCTGGCTAGTGTAGGTACAGTTGCCTCTTTTAGCAAAATAATGAGAATTTTTGTTGGCAGCTCTGCCGGCGATAGAATAAAGAAGGTCCCGCTAAGTATGACTCTTCCCCTTCTTATTCTCTGTGCATTCTGCCTGGCTTTGGGTATTTTCCCCTCCTGGGGAGCAGGGGGGATATCTCGTCTTATAGTACCTGGGTCGTTTTCCTTGCCAGGAGTATATACCTTCTGGCAAGTATCTGCCAGTATCCTTATTTTAGTTGCGGGAGTTCTTTTTTATCTACTTACTCTTACTTCCTATGGGAAGAGGGTCTTTGGCTACATCAGACAAATGAGATTGGGGCTAAATAATTCTCTATCACTGCTCATAATCTGCTTGATATTTTTTGTAATTTTTATACAGCTTTTTTAGAAAAATAGGTGTTTCGTGTTTTTGACATTTATTCTTGCTTGACTTATACTGTGATGTTTTGAGTAGTTGGCAGTTATCAGCTTATGGTTTATCAATAGGAAGAACGATAAGATGGTAAGTAGTGAGTAGTTAGATAGTGAGTGGTTAATTAACCATTTAACCAATTTAAGCTATTTTGAACTCTGTTTGGGTTTTCCTATCAGCTATGAGCTATGAACTATGAGCTAGCTTAACTAACGGGTTAGCAGGTCAATGAACTATGAACTACGAACAATGAACTAATCAAGGGAGAAATGAATGAAGTTGGAGAATGAGTTGGGGCTTTTTAGCGGCAGAGCCAATCCCGAACTGGCTAATAAGATAGCCAAACATATAGGGGTTCCTTTGGGAAAAATGGAGCTCAGCTCCTTTAGTGATAAGGAGATGTATGTTAGGATAAATGAGAATATCAGGGGAAAGGATGTTTTTCTTATCCAACCTACCAGCCCCCCTGCCAATGAGAATTTAATGGAGCTCCTTATAATGATAGATGCTTTTCAAAGAGCATCGGCTCGAAGAATCACAGCCGTTATTTCTTATTATGGATACGGCCGTCAAGACAGGAAGGATGAGCCACGTGTTCCTATCACAGCCAAATTAGTAGCTAATTTAGTCACTACAGCAGGTGCAGATAGAGTCCTTACTATAGATCTTCACGCGGCTCAGATCCAAGGATTTTTTGATATAAAGGTAGACCATCTTTTTGCCGCCTCCGTGTTTATTGATTATCTTCTTAGTAAGAATCTTAAGAATTTGGTAATTCTCTCTCCCGATATGGGAGGAATAAGGAGAGCACGTGCTTATGCTAACAGGCTGGGTGCTTCTCTGGCTGTTATAGATAAAAGAAGAACTGGTGCTAATAAGGCTGAAGTATTGAATGTAGTAGGCAAAGTCAAAGGGAAGCAAATTCTTATTGTGGATGATATGATTGATACCGGCGGAACATTGATAGCAGCGGTGAGAGCTTTGATAAAGAAAGGAGTTCAGGAAATCTACGTCAGTGCCACTCATCCTATCCTTTCAGGAAGTGCTTATGAAATGATTGAGAGTTCTCCTTTGAAGGAGCTGGTAGTAACCGATACTATTCCTCTAAAGCAAGAGAAAGCAAAAACAAAAATAAAAGTTCTTTCAGTGGCTCCTCTGCTGGGAGAGGCAATAAGACGTATTCATGAAAACAAGTCTGTAAGCTCTCTTTTTGTGTAAAGAAGTGTAGTTAACCAGGGCGCAGATAAAACCAGATTGAAAAAGGATATTAGGTCTTAATTTTGAAATTCTTTATGTTTATCTGCGTATATCTGCGTCCAAAAATAATTCCATACGCTAAAATTGAAAGGGGGTATTTTTGATGGAAACAGTCAGGTTAAAAGTAAAGCTCAGGGATAAAATAGGCACGGGACATGCTCGTAAGTTAAGAAAAGAGGGGGGTTTGCCGGCCATTCTATATGGCCCTCATCTTAAGATAAGTCTACCTTTAGAGATAGAGCAGGAGGATTTGCATGAATTTACCTCTCGTTTATCTAAAGGAGAAACGGTTATTACTCTGGATATAATCAATGAGAAAAAAAATAAAGAGAGGGAAGTTATCGTCAAAGATGTTCAGAGAGATTGGTTGAAGGGGGGACTTCAGCATATTGATTTTTATGAGATTACTCGAGGAGAAGAGGTGGCTACTACAGTGCCTTTATCCTTTATAGGCGAAGCTAAAGGAGAGGAATTGGGAGGTGTGGTAGAGCATCTCTTAAGAGAGGTGAAAATCGAATGTCTTCCCAGTAATATTCCTCTCAATATAGAGGTAGATATAAGTTCTCTGAATATAGGTGATTTAGTGAATATTAAAGACTTACTCATACCTTCCGGGGTGAAGGTTGTTAATCATCCTGAGGAAAGGGTGGTTACAGTGCTTCATCCTACCAAGATTGAGGAAGAGATTGAGGAAGAGATTGAGGAAGAGGTTGAAGTAATAGGTAAGAAGGAAGGAGAGGGGGAGGAAGCTTCTGAGGAAGTCCAGAAAGAGACACCAGAGAAAAATAAGGGATGAGAGTGATTTTTGGACTTGGTAATCCGGGAAAGGATTATGAAGAGAGTCGGCACAATATAGGGTTTCGTGTTATAGATAAACTTTCCCAGGAGCACAGAATTGAACTAAATAAACATTCATGCCAGGCTTGGATAGGAGAAGGTGAGATAGGTAAGGAAGATGTTTTTTTAGTTAAACCTCTTACTTTTGTCAATGCAGCAGGTCTTTCCCTTTTTCAGCTCAAACAGAAACATAAAACAAGTTTGGAAGATATAATGGTGATAAGCGACGATGTGAATTTAGAATTAGGTAAGCTTAGATTGGCTCGCAGGGGAGGAGACGGAGGGCACAAAGGATTAATGTCTATTATTGAATTCCTGGGGACAGAGGAATTTCCCCGTCTGAGGATTGGCATTGACAGACCCGAGCAGAAAATAGAATTAAAGGAATATGTCCTGGGAGAATTCACCTTTAGAGAAAAGAAGGTAATTGAAGAGACAATAAGTAGAGCCAGTCAAGCAGTGGAGATGGTGATAAGGCAAGGAATAGACGAGACTATGAAACTTTATAATTAAGAGGAGAAAAAGTTTATGTGGCAGGTTTTTATCCCGGCAGGAGCAGCAGTAATAGGGCTAATCGGAGTAGGTTTTCTGATAAAGGGTATTCTCAAGGCAAGTTCGGGGAATGAACTAATGACGGACATTTCCCGGACCATTCAGCAAGGAGCAAAAGCTTTTCTCTTCAGGGAATATAGAACAGTAGCTGTTTTGGTGGTCATAGTGGCTACTCTTCTTTCTCTGGCTCCTTTCTTTGTGCACAATGTCGGAGTCAATTGGCAAACAGCACTAGCTTTTGTTATTGGGGTTGTTTGTTCGGCTTCGGCTGGTTGGATTGGGATGAGTATAGCTACCAGAGCTAATTCTAGGACCACTGAGGCGGCTCGAAGGGGACTCAAGCCAGCTCTAAATATTTCCTTTTCGGCCGGAGCAGTTACCGGTTTGTCCATAGTTTGTATAGCCTTTTTAGGGTTGGTAGTCGTCTATCTCTTATTTAAAGGTAAACCAGCTATCATAAATGGATACGCTATGGGAGCCTCCTTGATGGCTTTGTTTGCTCGTGCAGGAGGAGGAATCTATACCAAGGGAGCAGATATGGGAGCAGATTT
>JAUWRE010000079.1 GCA_030610725.1 Candidatus Aerophobota bacterium
TCTGTCCGTTCTGAGTTCAAGTTTAGCAAAAGAAAGTCACAGGTCAACTAGAGCTATTATTCTGCATGAGTCTCATTGACATGGCAGGCCTTTATGATTAAGATAGGAAGTGAATCTCATAGGGTAGAGAGCGAACAAAAATGATAGAGGTAAAGGTAGCGAAACTAGGCATAGATGTCAATTCAAAGATGCCGGTCATCATTTTGAAGGAAAAAGAAAGAGAAAAAAGACACTCATATAGTGACTCTGAGGTACTTTCTCAAGTGAAAGATGAGTTATGACCTGGGTGGATTTAAGATCCTTATATTAGAGGGATTTACTACCATCGAACCCCTCATCATGATCGCAACGACACAATACGAAAAATTAACACAAACGTAAAGGGAGGGTTTATTCAATGCAATACCGTGATTTCGGGAATAGTGGTGTTAAGGTCTCTGCTCTTGGGTTTGGGGCAATGCGTCTTCCTCAAGAGCGAATAAAGGGAAAGTCTCAAATTAAACAAGAGAAATCCGTTGAGATCATGCAAAGAGCCTTCGAACTGGGAGTAAACTATGTGGATACTGCCTACAATTACAATGAGGGTGAAAGTGAGCTTGCCGTAGGAAAGGCTTTAAAAGGCTGGAGAGAGAGGGTTTATCTTTCCACCAAAATGCCTACATGGATAGTGGAGAAAAAAGATGACTATCGCTGTTTTCTTGAAGAGCAGCTGGAAAGGCTTAAGGTAGAATATATTGACTTCTACCACTTTCATTTCCTCAACGAGGACAACTTCAAGAATATCGTGCTTAAGTATGACCTTCTCAGAGAAGCCCAAAAAGCAAAAGATGAGGGGCTTATTAAGCATATATCCTTTTCCTCCCACGATAGACCAGAATTTATGAAAAGAATCATTGATATAGGAATCTTCGAGTCGCTTCTCTGCCAATACAATCTTCTTGACCGGAGTAATGAGGGGGTCATGGCCTATGCAAAAAGCAAGGGACTAGGAGTGGCAGTAATGGGCCCGGTAGGCGGGGGACGTCTAGCTTCCTCGGGCATTTTGAAAGAGATACTGGCTGGTAGTGTTAAAAGTACTCCTGAACTTGCCTTAAGGTTTGTTCTGGCTAATGAGAATGTATCTGTTGCTCTCTCAGGAATGGGAAGTATCCGAATGGTGGAGGAAAATGTGAGAGTAGCAAGTCTATCTAGACCCTTAAGTAATGAGGAACTGCAAACAATTGAAACCTTTATAAAAGAGAGAAGAAAAAAAGAGGAGATAATATGTAATATGTGTGAATACTGCCAACCCTGCCCCAGTCAGGTAGCTATTTCACGAATCTTCGAGCTAATGAACTACTATCGTGTCTATGGCCTTAAAGAATACGCTCGTAAGCAGTATCAGGACATCGGGGTGGGCACTCTCGACTCAGGAGAGAAGGATGAAAGAGAGAAAGCCGATGCCTGCACCGAATGTGGCAGGTGTGAAGAACAGTGTCCACAGAAGATAGAGATTATAGAGAAACTGAAAGAAATCCACCAGGTTCTTGGATAAACTTCTGAGCAAAGCATGATGATGTACACTTTTCTTCTGATTGATAAGAGACACCAGTCAAAAGAATCAGGTAAAAGATCGGGAGCAAAAAGCCAGTAAAATGAAATTGAGCTAAACCAGAATCTTATGGTGATTGACGGGAAAAGGCGTTTTTATGACGGCTGATACAGCTACTTCCTTAAATTGAGACAACTCTTTTTAGTGCCTGGGTAAAATAAGAGCGTCGCTGTTGCAATTAGATAACAAAAACTGATAACCCTATAATAATATTACTTGAAGTCAAACCGAAATTAAAACTGAAAAGAAAACGCAAACTTATTCCATAACCTACCGAGTATTTATCTCAGTATTCCTCTGGCCTGCTTTTCGGAAAAACGATTCGGTCCAAATCTCAGCACTTGTCAATTTGATTTTGGACAGCTGCAGATGCCTAGTGCCTTTAACTACCGGCCACCTGCTCCGGAGGCCACCATTCCGTTGACTATAACTTAATAAGTGACACTATTAATGGGGGTAGGTCATCTCAGCCATATGTAATTGAATAAAGCTATCGAGCAAAAGCATTAAAGGGATTGGTATGGGTCAACTTTTTAACAGCTTCTTCGTTAAAACCTGCTTTTCTAAGTTTGGGAACAAAAGTCTCATTTATATAAGTATAAGGCCTGGGGGTCCCACCATCCGGCTGAGCAGGGTCATACCATCCTCGATCATGACTTATTAATAACTGATTTTCAAAACCAGCGTTCACCATTTTTGTAATGCTGTTCACATAATAATCGTCGGTATCTCCATTCCCTATTCCATCATATTCTATATATGCACCTCGTTTTGCTACTTCCAGATGTAACTTAAAATCAGGCTCTGTCTGGGCATGTATCCAAATAAAACGATTGGGTGTATATCCCATTCCTTCTATGATATCCAATTGTTCTAAAACTACCCCACCTTTTACAGTGTGGCTTCCAATAACTGCATGCGTCAATATTCCTGCCAGAGAAGCAGCTCTTAATATCTTTTTTTCACACTCAGTCATCCCATCCTCTCCTGCACTTAATTTAATCCAGCCAGCCTGAACTTTACTACTTTCAATTTCACTTTGCAATTCTTTTGTCATCCATTCTTTCAGATATTCTTTTGATGCTTCATGAGCCCAATTTGGTATCCACGGTTCACGATAAATTCCTGTGGGAATAATTAAGGGAAAATTGGTAGCCTCAGAAACGGCCTTGTCAATATCGGCTCTTCTTCCAACACCAACGGTGCTGCACTCAACAATCACAGTAACTCCCCATACCTGGGCTTTGTTTATTTCCTTAGCCATTACACTAACGACTTCTTGGGTATCAGCTTTAGCATAGCCGGGATCTTTCCAGGTACGTAAGTCAACAAAAATATGCTCGTGGGGGAGAATCATACCTAATTGATCATTATCCATGGGACCCAGAGTGGTAAGTATCTTTTTCAAATTAACCTCCAATCTTAGCTATCATCATAATCTAAATCAAAAGTAAATGCTACAGCTTAGACTTGCAGACAATTGTTTCGGCAATTTCAACTACGGATGGTATCGATGCCCCCGTCTTATAATGAGAGATGCTGTGTGGCGGTGTGTATTTGGAGAAATCCGAACCGATTTTCTCAAGAATTGGCTCGACGGGTGGAATAGGGCTCTGGAGATTAAGAGGCAGCATTATTTAATCGAGCCATGTCCTCGGCACTGAGACTTATCTTCAGAGAACTGAGATTCTCTCTCATCTGTCCGCTGGTACTGGCTGCAACCAGGGGAATGACACATGGCTCACTACGTATCATCCATGCTAGCACTATTTGATTGGCCGTAGCATTTTTTTCTTCAGTGATAGTCTTTAATACAGCAACCCGAGCCTTGCTATCTGGTCCCACATACTGGTCAGGGAAAGGTCGTTCTGACCTGCTGTAGGCACCCCTTAGTAATGGTGAGTAGGCTAATAACGTGATGCCGCGACTCTTACAGTAGTCGAGTAAATCATCATTGGCTGCAATTTGAGGGGCAAAGTTTGCGCCGGGTTTAGGGCGCACGTAGGAGTAGCGCTGTTGGATGCAGCAATACTCACTCCAACCCCGAGTTCGACTCACCCAGCCTGCTTCCTCCAGGCGCCAGGCTAAGAAATTGCTTGCTCCAATGAAACGCACCTTGCCCGCTTTCACTAGTTTGTGAAACGCCTCCATTGTCTCCTCCATAGGGGTACTGCGGTCATCGACGTGAGCATAGTAAAGGTCTATGGTGTTCACACCGAGTCTTCTGAGGCTCTTCTCACACTGCTCCTCTATCTGACTAGCTCGTAGACCTCGTTCCACTCCCGGCATCTCAAATCCCACCTTGCTGGCAAGGAATAACTCAGAGCGGTTCTGCCGCTGGCGCATCCACTTACCCAACAGAGTCTCGCTTTCGCCGCCCACATATCCCGGCACCCAACGAGCATAGATGTTGGCAGTGTCCAAAAAGGAGCCTCCTGCCTCAACATATTGGTCTAGGAGCTGATATGAGATCGCTGCATTAGTAGAACTGTCAAAAAACATAGTACCCAAACAGAACGCACTCACCTCAACTCCGCTATTTCCCAATTGCACAGTCTTCATATTATTCTCCTCCGACATAGTTTTTAGTATTCCGCGATAACTCTCTGACAAATTGTTTCTTGAGATTCTTCCTTTTTTCCCATCTGGTCTCGTTTTTTCAAGGCATAGTACATCTGATAAGAATTTTGGCTTTTGGATATTTTGATTGGTTTCTACATATTCTTCCTTTATCTCTCTTTAACGCGTTCTTAGGCAATCGCAAGATCTATTTTACGCAATTGAAACCAAAGAACAAAGCCCCTGCCTTCTCCTGAACCCTAAGCCAAATCTCAGTACTTGTCAATCAGGCCGAAAAGATGGTAGAGAAAAAATCGAACTGAACAGATTTGTTTTGGGGGGATATCCGGAAGTGCGCCTCAATCGAGGACGTGAAGATGCTTTCATGAACCATATTCTAGGAGCTGGCATCCTGGGGGGGACTCGAACCCCCAACCTACAGCTTAGAAGGCTGTTGCTCTATCCAATTGAGCTACCAGGATACAGAATACATCTCGCCCATCAAAGGGCCCGGGGTGCATTTATGCTCTGAGCCTTTGATACTGTTTTATTAAAGATCTCTCTTACAATCTTCCCGAGTGTTTATTGTAACAACAGTAGCTTCTATTTCCCGCAGGATTTATCTTACCAAAGGACAAGCCAGAATCCTTCCTTTGCGATGTAGCAAAACAGTAGTTATCAATGCTCCTTTTGGTCGGGGCGGTGAGATTCGAACTCACGACTTCTTGCTCCCAAAGCAAGCGCGCTAACCAGGCTGCGCTACGCCCCGCATTTCCACAGTTGAGTTCCTCCAGACAGGCAGGGTAATTCTTGTTTTCTCCAGGGAGAGCAGCTAAGCCCCCTCGGTCCTTCATCTTTATCAATAACAAGATTCACCCCGGCCAATCTCTTTGAAAGAACTACTATGATTCTATTTCAATAAGGAGACAAGTCAAGCTGACACTCGGGATATTCTGTCTCGCTCCGGCGATACTCTATTATAGTAATAACTGGTCAGTCTCCTCGCTTCGGGAAAAAATAAACTCGGGTCTTCGACCCTCAGACAGAATTTTTTCTTTATCCTCCACTCGGAAGACTTCCTTAAGGTAGAGTATCAAAATCGCTTCACCAGAATATCCCTCGCTAAAGTATAAACAAGGTAGGCGCAGGTTTTAGCCTGCGTTTATTTGCGCAGCTTGAAAGCTGCGGCTACCCTGACTTCTTTGCGCAAGTTAAAACTTGCGACTACCCTGAATAAAAGTAGCGGCCACCTACGTTGGTTGACAAAAATTGGCCTAGAGATAAAGTAAAATCAGTTCTGGTTATAGGTGAGGTCTATCTAATCTTTTCAGGGAAGGATTCTTATGTCAGCGAATCAACCTACTGTTTCTCTGGTTATTCCCACTCGGGACCGAAGGGATTTTTTAGCCAGAATTCTTGAGTCTATCCGTAAACTTGATTACCCCCGGCAGAAGTGCCAGGTTGTTATAGTTGATGATGGTTCCACAGATGATACAGCTGATCTGGTCAAAGAAGTGAGTCTAAATTTCCCTTTTCAGATTTCTTACTACTATCAACCTTCAAAGGGGAT
>JAUWRE010000117.1 GCA_030610725.1 Candidatus Aerophobota bacterium
ATCGGGTACCCAATTCGACCCTGAGATTGTTAAAGCATTTACTACCCTCCTCAAAGAGAAAAATATCCCCACTTAGTTAACATTCACTTTCCTTCTACACGCCCTGCAGGGCAAAACTTGCCAGGTTTTTGCGAATAATAATCTGAGGGAGTTCACTGGCAATTTCTTCCTCGTGTTGTTTGATGAAATTTTCAGGAGGAAGATTGCTCACATTTTTCTGCATAATAACCTGAGGAAGACCAGCTATAACTTCTTCTTGATATTCATCAACGAAATGGTGGACAAGCTCATGAGCCACGTAATAATCATTCATATATCGGGGAGTGAAAAAGAAATAATTGAAGTGAGGCGCATAAAGAGCAGCTACCGTGTCGGGACTTCCTCCCGGATAACCCTTTTGTCCGGGATATATCTCCTGCAGAGCGTCAAAGTCCATTATCCAGAGCACTACTTTATTCTTTTTCGTTTCTAAATTAAGATAATCAGTCACCATTTTGAATATTCTGTCAAAATTGGCTGTCAGGTAAGAAGGAATTTCTGCTCCCTGATAACCGTAAATAACAGCATAGGTGGTCTCAATTTCTGAAGTAATGGCAATAGAATCGGTTTTAGGGGAAGGAAAGACTGACTTTCTGTCTGGAGTATCCACCTTACTACTGGTAAGATACCTTAGCCAGCTCAGGTTCTTCAGGGAGGTTAAGGTTGATTCAGTATTGAGGAAAATATCGATATCACCGGTTTTATCTGCCCCTTGCCCGGTAACTCCCCATGCAATTCCAGCCCTCAGTAGAACTAGAGCCAGCATTACTAATACAAGAATAATTCCTTTTTTCATTGGTCTTTCGGTAGCTCAGCCAACCTTTCGGTTCTGTAGCTTTGTGTCCCACCTTTTCAGATGGTTTACCTTTTTCGAGACCGAACTCCACAAAAAAGCCCATTTTTTCAAGGCGAAAAAATGGGCTGTCTCTTTTTGAACATTGGATAGCTTCGGGAGCCCAGCCACCGCCTAGCGGTCTGTAACTTTGCGTTCCTATTCTTTCGAATAGTTTGCCTTTTCGTCTATCTCCTTATTACATTAAAGAGCATTTCTAGTATAGTCAAAAAATCTTAATTGTCAAGGGTAGATATTCAGTGATTCAGTGAAATATATTCCTTGTACTTGTTGTAATTATCGGCAGATTTAGTTAAGACTTTAATTCTCCCCTCAACTAATGTCATTGCGGAGGACGAAGTCCTGAAGCAATCTCAAAAGCAGACTCAGAGTAGATTTAGCAATTTCAAAAAGAGATCGCTTCGCCTTGCTCGCAATGACGAAATTGTATTTTTTCAGAAACCTCTTTCCAATGGCTTGACACGGATAACTTAGAATTCAAAAGAAAAAAGTATTTGACAATGTGAGACAATAGGCTACAATTACTCCATCTTGAAAGAAAAGAATTTTCTTCTTGGACGCAGATAAACACGGATTATTGAAGATTTAAGGACTAAAAAACAACTAAAGAATCATTAAAATTTTCAGGAATTGGGTTTTCACTAAACCTTAGTTTTGAGCCAGAAGTTACAGAATTTTCTCTTTGGACATATATCTGCGAAAATCTGCGTCCTATTTGATTTGGAAGGAAGGTCTCTTTATGGAGGAAAAACTAGCCAGTCTCAAAAGAATCCTCTCTAATATGGGAAGTGTTCTCATTGCTTTCTCTGGAGGAGTGGATAGCACTTTCCTGCTTACGGTTGCCCATGATGTGCTTAAAGACAAGGTAGCAGCAGTAACTGCGAGCTCAGAGAGTTATCCAGCTTCTGAACTGGAGACAGCTAAGGAGATAGCTCGAAAATTAGACGTTAAGCATTTTATCATTGAGACAGAGGAGCTGTCTAATCAGAATTTTGCCAAGAACTCTCCTCAAAGATGTTATTTTTGCAAAACCGAATTATTCTCCAGATTAAATAAGATAGCTAAAGAACAAGGTTTGAACTACGTAGCGGATGCTTCCAATTATGACGACCTGGCGGATTTTCGTCCCGGGATGCAGGCTGGACAGGAATTGGGTATAAAGAGCCCTCTAAAGGAAGTCCGGTTAACTAAAAAGGAAATTCGTAGTCTCTCTCATAAAATGAATCTGGCTACCTGGGATAAACCTTCCTTAGCCTGTCTAGCTTCACGAATCCCTTATGGAATTAAAATAACCAGAGAAAAATTAAAAAGAGTTGATGAGGGGGAAAGATTTTTAAGAAACCTGGGAATAAGACAGCTAAGGATAAGGGACCATGATGGGATAGCTAGAATCGAGGTAGCAGCGGAAGAAATGAGCTTATTCTGGCAGAAAAATATGGCAAGGTTGGTTATCAAGAAACTTAAAGAATTGGGATATACTTACGTTACCCTTGACTTAGAAGGCTATCGCTCGGGAAGTATGAATGAGGTTTTGAAGAAAGGCAAGCTAAAGTGAAAGTAGATCATATTAGACATCTGTTGGAAGAGGTAGGATCAGGTAAAATAAAGGTAGAAGAGGCGTTGGAAAGGCTGAAAGTCCTTCCTTACCAGGATCTTGGTTTTGCCAAGATTGATACTCATCGAGAGCTGCGAAGAGATTATCCTGAAGTGATTTTTTGTCCCGGTAAGACCCCTGAGCAGATTGTTCATATTGCAGAGCGAATGAGGGAGAATGGATCGACAGTTATGGCTGCCCGAGCAAATAAAGAGGTCTATCAGGCTATTAAAAATGCTCTTCCGGAAGTGAGATATTTTGAAAAGGCAAAGATAGCTGTGCTGGGAGAAAGAAAAGAGAAGGCAAGTTCCCAAACTATATTGGTAGTGAGTGGAGGAACCGCAGATATACCGGTAGCTGAGGAGGCAGGGGTTACGGCAGAGATTATGAATAACAAAGTAGATCGTCTTTACGATGTAGGAGTGGCTGGAATTCACCGGTTATTTGACAATAAGGACAAGCTCTTTGCTGCCAACGTCTTGGTGGTAGTTGCGGGTATGGAAGGAGCTTTGCCCAGTGTAGTAGGGGGTCTGGTGAGCAAACCAGTTATAGCGGTACCCACCTCGGTTGGATACGGAGCTAGTTTTAAAGGAGTTTCTGCTCTTCTTACCATGCTTAATAGCTGTGCCCCCGGGATAGCAGTAGTTAACATTGATAATGGCTTTGGAGCTGGATATATGGCCAGTTTGATTAACCACATGGGGAGAGAAAAATGAGAGTTGCCTATTTTGACTGTTTTTCCGGCATTAGTGGAGATATGGTGCTGGGAGCATTGGTCGATCTGGGCTGGCCAGTAAAAGAGCTAGAAAGGGAGCTAGATAAATTAGACCTTTTCGACTATCAGATTGAGGCAGAAAAAGTAGCCAAAAAGGGTATTACTTCCACCCAAATTAAAATACGTGCTAAAGAGGAAAAAAAGGAAAGGACACTTAAAGACATTCTATCTATTCTGGATAAGAGTAAGCTGGAAGAAGAGATAAAGGAGCGGAGTCGGGCTATATTTATCAAACTGGCCAACGCAGAGGCAAAAATCCATGGGAAAAGCCCACAAAAGATACATTTTCATGAACTGGGTGGTTTAGATACGATTATTGACGTGGTAGGAGCAGTAGCTGGAATGAAATACTTGGGCATAGAGAAGGTGTATTCTTCCTCCTTACCTCTTGGCAAAGGCTTCCTAAAATGTAGCCATGGCACTCTGCCTGTACCGGCCCCGGCAACTTTAGAGTTATTGAAAGGGGTTCCTGTTTATGGCAGCAATATTGAGGCAGAGCTGGTTACTCCCACTGGAGCAGTTATCATTAGCAGTCTAGCTGAAAACTTTGGCCAGATGCCTCCTATGAAAATAGATAATATTGGCTATGGAGCCGGGCAAAGAGACCTTCCTGTTCCTAATTTATTGAGAGTCTCTGTAGGGGTGCTAAAAAATGCATACGAGGAGGATGTAGTCTCTTTAATTCAAACCAATATTGATGATATGAATCCTGAGTTCTACGAACACATAGTAGATAGATTATTTGATGAAGGGGCCCTGGATGTTTTCCTTACTCCCATTCAGATGAAAAAAACAAGACCTGCTACTATGCTTAGTGTGATAACAGATGAGGAAAAAACGGAAAGGATGCTTGAGCTCATCTTTGATGAAACTACCACCCTGGGAGTGAGAATCTCTAAAGTAAAGAGAAGAAAGTTGAATCGGGAAAGCCGGAAGGTAGCTACTAAATATGGTGAAATCGAGGTTAAAATAGGAAAGCTTGATGGCATGGTCAAAAACATCTCCCCTGGCTATGAAGAATGCCGAAAGATTGCCACCCGCCTTAACATCCCCCTAAAAGAGGTTTATCAGGAGGCAAAACAGACTGCCTTTGATTTGCTAGCAAAGAAAAGAAAATTGAACTGACTATCTGTATCTGAGAGATAAAGGTACCTCCAGGCCGTGATATTCCATAAGCGATTTATTGCTCAGAACTTCTCTTGTCTCTCCGTTAGTAACTATTTTGCCTTCATCTAAGAGAATAACCCGTTGACAAATTTCGAGAATCAATTCCAG
>JAUWRE010000121.1 GCA_030610725.1 Candidatus Aerophobota bacterium
CTCATAGTCTTTAATTTGCTCACAACTGGCAGCGAGTTTCATCTTTGCCCAAGGAGCAAAGTAATCATTTTCGTATTTTCTATCGAACTTCTGTAAAATCTCACTTGCCTCCTTGTATTCCCCCAGGGAATAAAGGCAATTTCCCAGATAAAACAGAGGCATCTTTTTGTCCCTAACCCAAAAACTAGCCAGAATATTTCCATAGAGAAGTTTTGCCTCCTGTAATTTATCTAATCTCTCTTCTTTGTATTCTGCGTCCTGTGCCTGTTGATAATAAAAAGTAGCCAGACGTAAATTCTCATTAGCATCCCGATTCACTCTAGCCTGGAATATAAACAAGGGTATGGAACAGATAATTATTCCCACTATTATAAGAGAAAAAATGACCAATTTTCTCTTATTGATTTGCTTTACCCTTTCAGGAATCACCGCCCATTTTTGTTTGAAATAATTGTACATTTAAATTCCCCTTACTATCTTCACTTGTCCCCACACTCCCATTTTTTTATCCTTTATAATTATTCCTCCCCTGACCAAAGGAAATTTTTTAAGAAATTCTAAGCCTTTACCAATACTATCGTCGTCTTTCACTATATTGCCTACAGCAGTAGCTGTAGCATCAGCAAGAGAAGCAGAGGGAGAGAGAATGACTACTGCGTCTGCTTCTCCCAAGCTCTGGGAATGTCCAAATGTTCCTGCGGAGCAGCATATACCTAAAGGTGTATTTTGAGGCTCTATTTCTAAAGCGATCCTTTCTGATAAAGGAGAATTTCCAGCGTAAATCCCCACTCTTCTTCTCTTTTTTGTCTTGATAAAGATATCTCCTCCATTTTCCACTATGACTTGACCGCAATGCTCCAAAAGCTTTCTTCCTACAAATTCTGCTATTGCTCCCGCTACTGCAGCCATAGGTCCCACTCCTACCTCTTGAGCTGCCTCGGCCATAGCTCTTACGACAGAAGGCATTTTTTCTTCTGGTGGAAATGGTTTGAGAGTAATTCTGAAATCAGGATGTTTATAAATATATTGCTCTATATCCCTACGACACCAAATCAGAGCCTCCTCGGTCTCTTTGGATAGTTTCTTATCAGCCAAGACGAGCAGGTTGCTTTCCTTGATTTCCATTTGGAAGGAATGAAGACCGCCTGGTCTAATCACACCTCTATATATCATCTTTTCTGTATCTAAAAACACCTGGAGTAAATCCTCCCTCTCGTTGTTCTTCGCTGCTGGTTAATTAATTCGGTTAATTAGTTAAATGGTTAATTTAAACCATGAGCTATCTTGAACTTTGTTTTGAACTTACCCCCCTCTCCCTTCCCTCTCCCCGGTGGGGAGAGGATTGAGGTGAGGGGAAAAAGGAAATTCCTATACTATGAACTTACTATCAGCTATGAGCCATGAGCTATTCTGCTATGAGCTAACTTGACTATTCACCAATTAACCACTCACCACTCACCTTGGTTTTTGTCAATGGACTATGAACTACCAGGGAGTTCCATTCCTACAGCTTTTCTTATCAGATTCCCTAATCTTTGTTCGGCTATTCCAGAAGCCTCACCCCTGGAATCAGGAATAATAGTTATAAGAGGAGAAGATTTTTTTTCACTTAATTTTTCGATTAGGTCTAAGCACTTTGCGGCTAAAGACTGGGCAAGAAAAATAATTCCATATTTCTCTTCTTCAAATAACTTATGTAGCGTTCTTTCAACCCCTTCTATTTCTTCATTGATTACTATGTCTATCCCGATTCCCAAGAAAGGAAGCGAGGTCTGTCTGTCTGCAATAATAATCATTTTGAGCATAGGATTGCTCGCAGATGCTTTATTTCTTGTTTTCTAAGAAAGATGTAGTTAACTAACGGTTCTCTTCCTAAGGTTATATAGAAACCACAATAGGTATGTTCCAAAATATATTGGTCAAAAAACTTATGCAGGCTAAAAAGGGAGTTTTCTTTTTTCTGTTCCTCTAAAGCTAATCTTATAGCCTCTCCATAATCGGTGTTTCTCAATTCTTCCTCCAGGGTTTCTAATGGCTCAGAAATCATCCTAAGTAGTTGTTGCTTACTTATTATTCCCCCTTCTGCAAAAACTTCTTCCGGAGGAGCTGTTTCCCCCCAAAAAAGTTTTAGCCTGAAAAAAGCCTTTATATTGAAAGAGTCAATTTGCAGCTGAATCAAGCGGGCCAGAAAAGGGTCAGGATACTTCTTCATCTCTAAAACCAGCCACTGGAAAAATTGCCTATTTAGGAAATCGTCTATAAGTCGTAGTGAATGGCCATTGTCCATCAAAGAAAAAATCTCCTGTAAAATATCTCTAACCCCAGGAACAAGCTCGCTGAAATCTTCTTTGGCAATGGATTCCTCAAGGAGTATCATATCTAATGTACCTGCTTCAGACAGAGGCGGTCTTAAAAAAAGTGACTTTCCAGAAAAAACTCTTTCCTGGAAATGGGTCTTCAATAATACCTTCAGATTATAAAAGTCGTTATCTAACCAAAACAGATCTATCAGCTCTGGTTGGGGACAAAAATATCGCACTTCTTTATAAGTTCTTTTTAGCTCCCTATCCAGGCCCCTTTCAAATTCTTCTTCTTTTTGTATATCCTTCATAGACTCTGAGTAGGGAAAAGTTTTATTGAGTACTTGTAAAACTTCTTCTATCTTGCCTGACTGCCTCATTCGTATAAAATCAGCTTCTTTCAAAAGATACAACTCAAGCGCTCTCACTCTTCCTGTAGTATAAGCATAGCGAGCATCTTTAGTGGCTATCTCTACATACTTTGAGAGCAATTTACTCCTCCTTCAATTTATCATATCTCGTATTGCGCAACGCGTGTCTCATATCTCGATGCTCGATACTGGATACTCGTCTTGATTCCATCCCTTGCCCTTTGTCTTTCGTCTTTTTTCTTTTGCGAGCATCGAACATCTAGGATCGAGTATCTAAAGATTCCATTACCGTTTGAGCAATTTTCTCGGCTGCTCGAGGACAAGCCAGTTTCCTTACTCTCTTCCGCCAGCTTTCTAAATCAAAAGAATTGTCTTTAAGATTGTTTATTAGACGAATGATGGCTTCTCTGCTGTTTAGCTCAAAGGCAATTTCTTTCCGTAGAAGAAGTTGCTTATTTCTTCTTTCCTGCCCAGCTAAAGAATCGACAATTCCTAGAGGAAGCTCTTTGATTAATGCTTCAGCAGTGGTAAGTCCTCCCGGTTTACTAATCAATAAATCAGAAACTTCCATTAATTCATCAACCTGCCTGGTATATCCAAAGAGTTTCAAAGGCAGACTTATCTTGCTTCGAATCCCCTCGAGTTCCTTCCTTAAACGCCTATTGGCTCCCGTTACCACTAATAATTGGAGAGGAAGGTCTGAGCTGTCTAGGCTGAAAACAATTTCCCGCAGTGAACCTACCCCCTGCCCCCCACCCATTAAAAGAATAGTAAATAGACCCTCTTTCAGCTCCCATTTTTTCTTTAACTCTTTACTATTATGAGATTTAGAAAAATTAAGGGAAGTAGGTATTCCCGTGATTCTAATCTTCTTGAGATCAATTCCTTCCCCTATGAGCTTCTCCTTCAGTTCCTTATGAGGTAGGAAGTATATATCCACATTTTCGTAGAACCAATAAGGATGAATACAAAAGTCAGTAGGTACAGCAGCCAGGAGATAATTTTCTTTCTTTACTCTTTTTATCACAGAAGATAGGGCACAAGCTACGCTATGAGTACATATTACTATCTGAGGTTTAAAAGGAAGAAATACTTTTTTGTAAAGCTTTAAATAATTTAAGCGATATAGCAAATTGGTTAATCCATAGGTTAACCAATATATTTCCTTGCTATCCCAGATAAAGTTCCAAAACCAAGGGGTTACCTTTATTACAGTATTGTAGAGGTCTTTTAGTAGACGTCTTACCAGAGGGTTTCCATGACGAAATAGATTCTCACTTTTTGTTTCTACTTCAGGATAGAATTCCTTTAGTGCCTGTCTGATAGCTTCTGCCGCCTGTTTGTGACCAGTAGCAGCAGCCATATACAAAAGAAGAACTCTCAACTTTCTATGCGGTCCTTTCATTTTTCAACTCTTTACAATTAGCGGTTAGTTCATAGTTCATTGATTAAAATCTCCCAACAATGAACAACAGGATACGCTTCGCTACGCTCGGCATATCTCGTATCTCGTTGTTCGTATCTCGTATCTCACCCCCCCGACCTTTTCCCTTAGGGAGAGAGAACTTTTCTTTTTACCTTACCTACCATTCATAAAATTCTTTGAAATTCTTATACCTCAAAATATAAACAAATTCCTCTATTTCTCATTCTTGCTTATATTACCATATTTTAATTAGATTGTAAAGCAAGAATATTACTTCCCGCCGATAGGAATAGTTACTGCGGTAGATAAAAGCAAAGGAGACTCCAGTAGTCGCT
>JAUWRE010000156.1 GCA_030610725.1 Candidatus Aerophobota bacterium
CTACCCGCAGATCCCCCACTACCAACATCATACATATTTGCTCTACGCCACAAAGCTCAGCTAAAATCTCCGTATGGCCAGGATAGTGGTATCCTGACTTATTGAGGGCTTCCTTATTCAAGGGAGCAGTAACTACAGCTCCAATATCCTTCTTTAAAGCCATACTAACAGCGCATTGAAGGTATTCAAAGGCTGCTTTACCCGCTAAAGCATTAACTTTTCCTTTTTCAATAAGCCCAGAATCAAGATTGTCTAAATCGATAACCTCCATCACATCTTTCTTGAAGTGAGCTTCCCCTATCTCTGCTATTTTCCTTACCGTGGCTCTTCTGTTGATAATCTGCAAAGCCTGCCTGATTATACCTGTATCTCCGATTACCAAAGGTCTACAAATGTCTCGCACTCTCTTATCAAGAAGAGCCATGACAATGACCTCGGGACCTATTCCAGCAGCATCCCCCATGGTAAGACCTATTATTGGTTTGTTATTCATTATAACCATAAGAATTCACATCTATACCGAAGGACGTTTTCTGAAGAAGCCTTATAGGAGCAAAATCGCGAATAGTGAATAGTGAATCGTAAACAAGAAAGTGAAAACAGTCTAAGTTCTAAATACCCGATTCTAGATGCTCGATCCTCGTAAAAGAAGAAAGACAAAGAACGAGGGATGAATTAAATCGAGTATCCAGTATCGAGCATCGAGATACCATTCACGAAATACGATTCACCAGATCTGTCGTGCGTGAATGTAACTGTGTTGTGTGCTTGAGGGTCTTTTACGATATACCCAATACGCAATACGATATACGAGAACGGTGACGGAAAAAATTGTCCTGAGGTACCTTTTAGAAAAAATCCTTCAACCATTCCTTAATTCTCACTTCAATCCTCTCCTTGTGGACAAGCTCTCCTCTCCTTTTGATGCCATAGAGAATTAATCCTAATACAGTAGCATAGACTGGACTAACTAGTTCCTCTGGTTCCTTCATATGAGTATAGCCTATCCTCGTGGGCAGACCGGTTACCTCTTCTGCCTTTTCCTTGATTCCTTTTAATAAAGAGCATCCTCCCGTAAGTACCATTCCAGCTGTTATTAAGTCCTTATAACCGCTTTTCATTAATTCTTTATCCACCAGCTCAAACATTTCTTTTACACGCGGCTCAATTACCTCAAATAAATCGTCCTGTCCAATCCTGGAGATTCCTCTTTCTGCCACTCCTTCTATCTCCAGTTTTTCTCCTCTTTTAAGAAAACTTTCTGAAGCACAGCCATACTCTATCTTTACCCTCTCAGCTACCTGATGGCTGGTATGAAAACCCACGGCAATATCATTGGTGATGTGATTGCCTCCTACCCCTAAAACGTAGGTAAATCTCATTCCCTCTTTCAAAAATATAGCCAAATCAGTGGTTCCTCCTCCTATATCCAGAAGAGCCACTCCTAAATCTTCCTCATCCGGGAAAAGAGTGGCCATAGCCGAAGCCAGGCACTGAAGAGTTACCCCTTCACATTCGTACTGCGCCTGCTTCACGCTAGCCTCAATGTCCTGGCGAGAACTGGAAGAAGCGGTAACAATATGCACCTTTACCCCCAGGGTTGTTCCATTCATACCGATGGGCTCTTTAACTTCATTTCGCCCATTAATAATGAACTCCTGGGGAAGAATATGAATAATCTCTCTATCTGAAGCAAGAGTAATATGCGAGGCTTCCTGCAATACCTTTTCTACATCTTTAGCGGTAATTACTTTGTCTTCTTTTTCTACCTTAACAAAACCCTGGTTGTCTGCTGCCTGAATATGGTCACCGGCGATGCTAACCCATGCCCGCTTTACCTTCAAACCTGCCTGGACTTCTGCTTTCCTGGTAGCTTCCTCAATCATAGAAGAAGTTTTACTAATATCGGTAACCACCCCTTTGCTTATTCCCTGAGAAGGAGCTGTCCCTATGCCCAGGATTTCAAATTCCTCCTTTTCCCTTATTCTAGCTATAAGAACACAGACTTTAGTAGTTCCAATGTCTAGCCCCACTACAAGTTCATCCAATTCAATTCTCTCCTACGATGATTTGCTCATTAAAACGAATGTCTATATATTTGAGGCCCTCTTCTTTTTCTCTGTAAGCCTCCAGAAGAGAAGGAATATAAGAAAGATAATCCAGATAATCACCTTTTCCCAGGTAAATTTCAATCCCGTTTTCCAGTGTTCCCACCAGAGTATGTCCATTTCCTATATCGAGCTGAAAGAAAGGAAGCCCTAATTGTTGAGCCATAAGTAAAATGTCTACCTCCCTGCTCAGCTTTTCTTCCAGAGAAAAAGAACCAGCCACCCTAATTAGAGGAAGATTCATCGAATCTATTGTCTTCTTTATGATTACGCCATCATCACATACTTCAAAAAGTTCCTTCCCTCTGCTTAAGCAGGCAAAGGGTAATCTTTCCTCCACTACAATAAGGACCTTTGCCGGAAGAATTCTCCTGATTTCTACTCTTTTAATTTGCGATTTTGAAGCTACTGCCTGGGATATCTCTTTGATATTCACAGCAAAGATAGACGTCTTAAGAGGAACGTTAGCCCACCCCAGGATCTGGTCATTTGATAGCCTACTATTCCCCTGAACAGCAGCTTCCTTAACTTCAAAATAAGGGACAGTGAGAAGGAATCTCCTCATTCCCCATCCTAATACACATAAAATAACCAAGAATATAAGGATCTTTACCCTTTTCCTTCTTTTTCTCTGAGAAAAGGATAAAACTGTTCTCGCTCTCACTCTCACCCAATTTTTTCTATGATTAGGTTGCCAAGCTTGTTTCGAGTTTGATTCGCCCTCTTTCGAACTCCTGGTGATGACAGGTAAAGAAGTATCGAGGAACTAGATTACCTCTAGTTCTAACTCCAGGGATATAGCAAATTTATCTTCGACCTTTTTCCTGACTTTTCCTATTAAACTAATCACATCTCGAGCAGTAGCATTTCCCTTGTTAATTATGAAATTAGCGTGTTGGAGAGAGACCTGGGCATTCCCGACCTTCATTCCAAGACAACCTGCTTCTTGAATAAGAAATCCGGCAGGATGAGAGGAGGGATTCTTGAATATACATCCGGCGGAACAAAAAGAGAGAGGCTGGGTTAGAGTCCTCCTTTCTCTTGCTTGTCTTGAACGCAAGATTATCTCCTCTTTCTTTCCTGGCCACAATTCCAACCTAACCTCGATTATGACCCAATCTTTGTTATGCAAAAAAGTGCTTGTTCGATAACCGAAATCGATATCCTTTTTGGAAAGAACCAAACAATTATCATTCCCATCCAGCACCTTAACCGATAAAACTTTCTCAGATAAGGTCTTTCCAAAAGCACTGACGTTTCTGGCTATGGCTCCCCCTACTGTTCCGGGTATTCCCAGCAAAGATTCCAGACCAGGAGAACTCTTCTTGGCGGCAAAGTCTATTAAGGTAGCCAGGTCCACTCCTGCTCCCACCCTTACCTGGTTTCCATTACTCACTATGGACTTAAAGGACTCGCCTAACTTAATTATTACTCCCCTGAACCCTTTATCGCTCACTAATAATTTGCTTCCGCTACCCATAATAAAAAAAGGAAGATTTTCTTTTCTACAGAAAGATAAAACTTTCTTAAGATCATCTAAATCCTCCGGGATAACAAACAAATCAGCCAAACCCCCTATCTTTATGGAAGTC
>JAUWRE010000164.1 GCA_030610725.1 Candidatus Aerophobota bacterium
AGAGATTTGCGCAGTTTATCCCGAGCGAGAAAACCGGGATTGCTTCGGCGCAGCCTCGCAATGACCAGCCGGAGATCTTTCTCGCAGTAACGAGCGAGGGACCTACTCGCAATGACGTGCTTCACTAAGCATTTACCTCCTTTTCCTTGAGTCATTCCCATAAAAATAAGCCGATCTCTCCCCTGTTGGTAAAGAGATCGGCTTCTATATTCTTCTCCTTTCCAAACACGGGAGGCACAGCAGTTTCCCACTATACCCTATCGGTCAGGTCCCCTGGAAGTAGCCTTTAGGAACTCTGACTCGGAGAAATGTTCTCACAAAAATCAACGTCATCCTTACAAGGACTTATATGTAATACTACCTCGGGCCTGGATATCTGTCAAGGCAACGCACCCCTTGCCATCCCCCAGTTTTTGAAATCTTGCTTTGAGCCTACCAGATTGACAAGTGCCGAAATTTGGCCTAATCTTTATAAAGTGCCTTAGCACGTTATAGTCTTTTCATATGTAGGTGAGCCATGTCGAAGTACAGCCAAGAACGTATTGTTGAGATATTTGACAAAGCAGTCGGAAAAAAGGCTATAGCATCACACCAAAGTATTCCCCAAATCACAGGAAAGGTAGCTTTTGAACGGCTGAGACTTGAAGCTAACGACGTATTACTTGATATAGGAACAGGTACCGGTGATAAGGCTATTCGTGCTGCTCACATCTGTTATCAGGTGATTGGAATCGACATCAGCAGGAAAAGCCTTGAGATTGCCTCCAAAAAGGCTCTAAAAGAGAAGTTGGATAACCTATTCTTTGCCTATGGCTCATTTGAAGAGCCCTCCAAAGAACTCGACCTTGCCCAATACAGGATAACCAAGGTACTAGCAGTCTATTCATTACATCACCTACCTGATCAACTCAAGAAAAGGACTTTAGGAACACTGACTCAGTTCCTGCATAGACCTGGACGTATGGTCATTGGCGATCTTATGTTCTTTGAGGACCCTGACAGGCATAGCCATCAATTCGATGAGATAGGCTATGATGGAGGAGATACCGATTTTCCTTCGGGAGTCGAGTATCTGAGAAACTGTCTCAGTGACCTAGATGCCAAGGTCCGAGTAGAGAGAATTTATCCTCTGGTTGGTATAATAGTGGCCGATTGGTCCCCTTAGCGTGCTTAGGTCTTACCCCTATTCGCAAGGTCAGGCCGCATCTGAGGAGAATTACAGTGGCTCTTGTCAGGAGAAAAGTCTCGGCAGGGGAACTGCGAGAACAAAAGGAAGAATCTGTCTTGAGCTACCTTCATCAAGGCGAAACTAAGGAGATGAGTATGCCGAAAGATAAGACCGTTTTCCCCTCTAGTGATGTGTTACAGGGAAGAAATATTGAGCTGAGACCCCCTCGACCGGAGGAGATGAAATTCATTCGCTTGCTCTGGAGTGATCCTGAAACCATGGAACCCTTAGGCGGTGCCTTTGATCTTACCGATCAGGAAGCTCACGAGTGGTTCACCAGAGAGATAAATCCTGGAAGGCCAGAAGATTGCTACTGCCTCATCCTTACCAAACAAGGTCAGCCAATAGGAGAGATTAGCTTTCATCATTTACATCGCCAGTCAATGACGGCAGACTTCAACCTCAAGATTGGCCACAAAGAACGCAGAAAAGGATATGCGAAAGAGGCAATGCTTCTATTTCTTGATTACTTCTTCAATTGTCTAAAAGGTCGTGTCTTGGTTGATGATGTTGCCCTGGACAATAAAGCGGGCCAACAGGCACTTCTTTCGTTTGGGTTTGAATATGATCCGAAGGTAAAAGACGTTTTCAGGCTGCTAATGACGCCGGAGCGATACAACACCCTCTATCACAGGAATAAAGCCTTCCGAAAAACCCAGATTGACAAGTACTGAGATTTGGCCTGGGTTGTCTCTGTGACATTTGGGCATTAGGAGTAAGAGATAATATGATACAGGCAGCAGATGACTAAAAAAGAGATCACTAATCACCGCAACATGAAATGGAGAACAAGAAGGGATTTACGGATTACCACTGAAAAAGATGCTCTCGACTTCATTGACGATGTCGGGTTCTGTTTCGCCTTTGCAAGTAGTGGAATAATTGCTGGTAGCCGTCAACTTCTAGCTGAAACTACAGAAGATACTTTTGGCAATAATCTACTGCCCAGTCTCTGGGAGGCTGTCTGTGGTGTACCTGGAGGAATTCCTGCCATTCATCCCCATCACGATCCTTACATTGGATCGGTATGGGGTTGGAAGGATACTCTTCCTTTGAAGAGGAAAGTCTTCTACGGAAAAGTCCTCAAGCAGAAACCAACCTTTATTTCTTTAAGAATGTTTCCTTATTTCTACGCTCTCTTTGGTTCCCCCACTCCAGAGGAAGACTATCTTGAAGAGTATCAAAGAGGGGTTCTCAGCCAAGAAGCCAAAGATATCTCTGAGTGTCTCTTAAGATCTGGTTCCCTCCCCAATACACTCTTACGAGGGGAGCTGGGGATGCTAGATAAGGCTCGCAAATATCGTTTCCAGAAAGCAATGACTGAACTTCAAAGCACTCTGAGAATTGTGAAGGTTGGTGTCTCTGATGACGGTACTATCTGGGACCTCTTCTCCCGGTGGATGCCAAAAGTAATCAAGGCAGCTTCAAGGATCAATAGGAAGGAGGCCATGAAAAATATTGTCCTGGCATATATCTCTGACCTAGTTATCATTACCCCGAAGATGATGAATAGGCTGTTTGGTTGGGACCTGGAAGAAGTAAAACAAGTTCTTGGACTGCTAGCCCAAGATGGCCAAGTTCAACTGGGAGTGAGGATTGAAGGTTTGCAGGGGGATTGGATAACCAAGGTAGTTTAGTTGTAATTCATTTCTAAGAAAAACTCTACCCTATTGTCCAGGATTGCGATTAGACTGACCTCCACAAAACCAGGTTGACAAATGCTGAGATTTGGGTTAGGTAGGTATTTATTCGAAGTTGTTGAATTACGCTCTAACTAAGGGTTTTACTAGCTCAAACTGATATGTCATATTGCGAGCCAAACATAGTGGCAAGTAGCAAGTCGGGTGAAAAAAACAGGGGAAGCACTACCTCTTTTTCAGTGAAGAGGATATTATTAGACTTTTTCCGGTTGCTGTTATTATCAGCCCTTGTCTTGTTCTACCTCATTCCTGCGGCAGCGGCGGAGCAGGACAATAGTTTTTAAGATGAGGAAACCTTTCTTTTTATTCTGATACACGCTTTTTCGATTTTCTTTCATTTTCAGTTAAGTATCGTTTTCTTAAACGAATGTTCTTTGGGGTTATCTCAACCAGTTCATCGTTTTCAATAAATTCCAGAGCAAATTCAAGTGTCATTTCCCTGGGAAGAACAAGGGTTACAGCGTCATCAGAACGTGCAGCTCGCGTATTTGTCAGCTTTTTTCCCCGAAGTGCATTAACAACAAGGTCCTTGCCTTTGTTATTAACTCCAATAATCAT
>JAUWRE010000147.1 GCA_030610725.1 Candidatus Aerophobota bacterium
ATATCTTTCTATTCGACTTGCTCTGGGGGAAAAGCTCTTAAAGAAAAAGAAGGGATTCTTTATTATGGATGACCCTTTTATAAAGGCCAGTCCTGATAGACTAAAAAGACAGATGAAAATGCTGAAGAGAATCTCCAGTTCAGGATGGCAGATTATCTATTTTACTGCCAAAGGAGAAGTGAAAGAGGCTTTAAAAGAGGATATAGACAGCAGAATGGTCAATTATATCCCCCTTTATCTTTTTCTTTAGCTTTTTCTTGAAATTCCAAGTTCTGTCTTTCGCCCTGTTTTATGAATTTTAAAAGTCGTTGGTTAGCCATGAAGGGGAACCTGCACTACTTTGTGAACGATAAAAGTGGTAGTCCCTTCTTTTTTATGCTCAAGGAAGCTCAAGTAGATTTAATCAGGATCATCCCCGAGCTAATAGCTAAAACCAGACAAATCATTAAAGAATATACCCCTAAGGTAGAGCCTCTTAATATCTGCTTTGAGAAGGGAGGATGGAGTGCTTCATTTTTCAAAGAGCTAGACGCAAAGTATCGGGTGCTTTTCTATACCTGGCGAAAGAATGTTCCTCTCGGAATAAATGAAATACCCGAAAAGGAATTCAAAGCCTGTTTAGTTAAACTGAAATATAAGAAGATGATAGTCAAATATCTGGATGAGACTATCTTCTTAAAAGATTATGGAAAAATCCGCTGCCTTAGCATTATTCACCCTAAGAGCAAGAAAAGATCCCAGATTTTCACCAACGACTTTAGCTCCCAGGCTAAAGAGGCAGTTCAAATCATGTTTAGCCGTTGGGGTCAGGAGAACTTTTTCAAAATAATGAAAGAAAAATATCGTCTTGTTACTTGGCAAAGGCTCAGTCAATACCCTAAGTCCATCCAAGTCCCCAAAAATAGCATTGCTACTATGTTTCAGGGACTAAGATGTTTATGCAACTGAGAACTTTATTACAAAGGATTATTTTTCTCATTATGCATTTGTTAATTTCCTAGACTCATACCTTCTGGACATTGACTGCGCTAGGACCTTTATCACCTTGCTCGATCTCAAAAGTCACTTTGTCTCCTTCTGTAAGACTCTTAAAACCTTCTCCAGCAATACTTGAGTGATGTACAAAGACGTCATCTCCATCTTCTCGGCTTATAAAGCCATAGCCTTTGCTATCATTGAACCACTTGACTGTTCCATTCATGCTTTCTTCACCTGCCTTTATTTCTTTTGTATTATTCTCTTTTTCCTCTTCTACCTCTTCTTCTCTATGTAACCAGACAGTCAAAAATCCTACAAATCCCCCTCTTCTTTTGGTTTAGGCATTATTAACCTCTTTGTGGTTTATTTTTTGCATCTTAATTTGACTATATTTTTTGCCATCCCGATCGAGTCTATATGTCTCAGTAACAGGTTCTATATTATCGCCATAAATTGCTATCTTGAAAGCTTTTAAGCCTTCACTTATATTAAATTTATTCCTACAACCTCGGGCTTCTTCTTTGGTGCCTATATAAACAAGTCCTTTCTCTTTTTTTTTCTTTTAAGGTACTCTCTATTAGATTCCTTTTCGCTGTCTTCTGTTTCTGGATTCAATAAATTAGCTTGATATAGCCATTATCTTTTGATATATGAGTATAATAAGCCTGGAATCATAATATCGCTTGTAATCGTCTGGGTATCTTTCTATCCACCACCAACCCTGTGGTTAGGACCGAAACTGCCAGAAAAAGGAGAGCAATTGTTACATCCAGTACCCCCAATTTATTCTCCTTTTTATTGCTCCATTGTTGATGTCCGTTCCTCTAGGATTTCCAGCATAGCTCTCTTTTTCAACTTCGCTGCAGCGGCTCCTAACAACGTTCTAAGAGCAGTGGCCATTCTACCTCCTTTGCCTATAACCTTTCCCATATCCTCTTTAGCCACAGAAACCTCAAGAAGGATGACTTTCTCTCCTTTTACCTCCTCAACCTTCACCTCTTCTGGATTATCCACTATCTGCTTCACGATATACTCAACCATCTCACGCATCTTTACTTCCTTTCACACTGCTCAATCCAATTTATATTCCACAAAACAATGACAAGATTACACTATGACTCTACTCTCTCCGAGTGCCGCTTAGCGGAAACATCGATCACCACCTGGTCTTCGTCCACCTTTACCACTCTCCGGACGAGGACGAGCCTCATACTGGCCTATTCTGAGCCATTGCTTTACCAACTTGGAACACATTATTAGAGACAAAACTCACGCTCTGCTTCATGCACCTCATCGTCTGTTATTCCTATGTAGCGTTTTGTCACGCCAGGTGTTCTATGTCCCAGCTTTTCCTGAATTACTGATATGTCTATGCCCGCCTTTCTAGCTTGGTATCCCCAAGTTTTTCTTAGACTGTGTGTACCTATGTCAGGCAAATCAAACTTTTCAGCAATCCTTTTTAGGATCATCCAGGCATTAACTCTACTCATAGGCTTATCTCTACCTCTGCCTGTGAACAGGAATTCGTTGTCCGCCAGTCGTGGATTGCATTTAAAGAAGAATCTGAGGGCTTTCTTTATAGCCAGGTTAAGCGCAATCCTCTTTTGCCTGCCTGTTTTACTTATCCTGACCTTCAATATACCCTTAACCTGACCTTTACTCCTGACATCACTAGCTTTAAGTCTTAGTATATCTCCAATTCTGAGTGCTGTGTTAAGTCCCAGGACAAAAAGCAAATAATCCCTCGGGTTATCTCTTAGAAAGTTCTGGATTTCCTGTATCTTTTCTTTTTCCCGGATAGGTTGAACAACAACCATTTTTTACCTTCCCTTTCTTTAACCTTTTATACCGTTATATAATAAAACAGTAAAAAAGCAAGAGGGCTAAATTCTTGCCATCCCCCAGTTTTTGGATAAAAACCTGAAAAGAACAAGAACATAGGCATTTTTGAGTGAATATTTATACTAGAAGAGATAAACAGTAAGCAATAGATATATTTGGCCTGAATTTTAAAATGCCTACAAATACAGGATTTCATAAATTTCAATATGCAAATAGCTAACTCATTTCATATAATAAAGGCTTCGATAATCTTTCAAGTATTGTAGAATTTGAGGAGTCTAACGGTATCTTTTAGTCTTTCTGAAATAGTGATAATCAAGTACAAATATTGAAAAACTTGAAATTTAACAGTCTTAGTCCACCCAAAGACAACCTAAAATCGACAGAGACAGTCTCCCTTTAATAATGCCAAGTTCAGTAATAGAAAAAGCTCAGGTTAAATCAGAGTCACTGATTCTTGGTTAAGGCAGAAGCAGGATGTGAATATCCTTTGAGAAGAAAATTGTATTCTAGTTTGATTGGGAATGTGCTATTTTCAGCAGCATCAAACTTAGCATCTTTCCGGATAAGGAAAGAGGGACGAGAATTATATTACCTGAGAGTATCGAGGGATTGGGAAGTTTCTGGAGCCTGAGTCGCTTTTTCACACAATATTTCTGCCTGTATACAGAGCCTCTTAGATGTTTGCTCGAGTATACTTCGGCGCTGGGACCTGGGTGTAGATTCTGGAGCAAAAGAGGCTTCCTCTTCTCGTCGAGCACGATCCTCAAATATCTTGGCCTGGATTAATAATAGCTGAATACGAGCTGTGCATTTAACTAAAGAGTGAAGGAAAGAGTCTACCCGCTTCTCGATGTTCAAGAGTAGATCGACTAATTTAGTGGCACAATGAGCACTAGCGAAATCAAATAGATCACCAAATACTTCAATAAATTCTCCTTCCGTGTAAGGACAGGTGAATTTCTAACCTTTCCCTTCTCCTTTTACATAAATCCGAAATTAGCTTTTTCATAAGTTCTACTATTTTCTCTGATTGGTAGATCAGTCATATCAACATCTACTGTAAGCCATTTATTCACTAGATCTCACCTGGCAAGGCTTTATTCATCAAAAAGAGTCTAGAATATCTCCTCCAAT
>JAUWRE010000027.1 GCA_030610725.1 Candidatus Aerophobota bacterium
TCTAAAGACCTGGGCAGGGAAATAATCCTCTTCGCAGTCTCTACCAGCCACATTAGTTAGGTACTTACCAATAAAATCTGTAAACTTCTCTCCTATTCCCCTTGCTCCTTCCCTTAAATTCTGGGGGATGTATCTTTCAATCTCTTCCCGGGATGGATAAGGTCCTGAGCGATAAGGATCGCTCTCTTGACCTCTTATCCAGGTCCACTCATTAAAACCACGATGAAAGTTCATTGACGGTTTAAACTGATGATAGGTATCAGTTATAAAGGCTGTGCGCTAGCTATGGTTCTGCAAAATTTCAGCAATGGTATCTCGCTCCTCGGAAACAGGGCCCCAACCCAAGGCACCCTTGAAAAGATTACCCTTATAAGCCTTGTGACTCAGGAAGGGAAAGATACGACAACCTGTCTGTAGAACTCTTCGTACCTGTAAAGTAGGAAGTGACCCTGGATAAGCACGAGTGAAGAGTACTGACTCTTTAGCTAAAGAGTCAAGGTAAGGTGTCTTAATCCACCTATTTCCATAACAACCCACATGATCCTGTCTTAAAGTATCGATAATTATAAGTACTACATTCATCTTAGCTCCTCCTCTTAATTCTATTTTCGGTAATTCAAGATTTTGTTCATTGAAAAAGATCTAACAAAAAGTGAAGAATAAGGTAGTTAAAAATCTCTATTAATTCAATTATATACCAAATTCGTTCCTTGTCTAAAATTGGCAATTGAATCATCTATGATTTAACCAAACGGGTAAGTGTTAAATCATATAAAATCTAACCCAAATCTGATATATTACTCCCTGGCTAGATTAGAAAGTAGGGAGGAGAGGATAATGGATAGACACGGGAAAGGATCAACCGTGATTTCTTCACAGTTTCCAGCCAAAAGTTGGCATGAGATTATTGGAGAGCCAACCATTGCCGATGCTATATGTGATCGGATAATACACAGTGCCTATAGAATTGAGCTTAAAGGAGAATCGGTAAGAAAGAAATATGCTGGTAAATTGACATAAAGCTGCCACTTTGTGCATAATAAAAATGGGAAATGTGAAGGGTTAATTAGTGGCAAACTTTCAACCAGAATGGATGGCAAGTTTCACCAGAATATACACCTCCCCACCTCGTCAGGTCTGAAATGAACTCGCCATTTATTCCCACCTCGTGCGCTCGTGTTCGCGGCATCCCTATCAGCGGCGTAGAAGCCCGGAGCCAGGTAAGTTTTTTCAGTTTCATGGTGTGTAAATGCCACATTAAGCCGGTAATCTCTGAAAGGGTTCGGATTCTCAGTCTCAGCAGTGAAGAATACACTGACTTTGCGGCAGAAGCCAGGTCAAGCCTGTCTCCACGTTAGAGCTCAACGTCTTTACAGATTGTCGGAACCATCTGTCTTTTAGGAAAGTAGGAAAAGAAGGGGGTGAACTTGGATTTCATACATCCAATTTTATCTTCTTAACTCTGGAATGTTCCTTTCTATGTATTCAAGGCTCTCCCTTACATACCGATCAGGATCCGGAATATCCTGCCCCACTTCCCCTAATTCCATAGCTGCAACGCCAACTTCTCCATACTGACTACAGGTCTCATCCACCTCCATTTCAATAAGCTTCTTGATGTACTCAGGGAACAAAGTCACCCCCTTGCCAAGGATGTAGTTTGCGTGGATGCTCCCGTTATTATCAGACAGATGAACATGCAGGATTTTCCCTCGTAACTTCTCCAGTGCAGCCGGTGGCTCCCTGGTGATGGCAAGATGTCCCAGGTCTACATTGGCAAAAAGGTTATTCATGTTGACATCGGAAATAATCCTGGCCATTGAGGTAGTATCATTAACCACATGGAAGACAAAAGGATCAAGCTCGAGGGTAAGAAACATTCTCATTTCTGACAGCCACTCACAGAGGTCTCTTATAAACTCAACTGAATTCACCCAGGCTCTCTCCCTGCTGAGTTTCAGGGTAAGAAATCCCCCACCAAATCCCAAAAGGATTTGTTTTCCGCCAAGCTCCCTTTGAAATTCTGCACACCGCTTCAGAAACGCAAGACACTTCTCTCTTTCTTCTTCAAGGCTGGAAGATATATTTCCTGGAGGTAATATCACCATATTGGAGGCAACAAGACCTGAGTCTTTGAATTTTCTTATCAATCTCTTCTTTGTTTTAGCCTCCATTTTAGTCGGATCTACACTGCCAAGGGCTAAAACATCAACATATCTAAATCCTGCTCTGCTAATTCTATCAATAACATCAGAGAAGTTCACACCGCCAATTTCCCAGATGGAGCTATTTATTCCTAGTTTCAATTTTTTTCTCCCATTATCATCAGTTTGATCTTACCATTAGCCTATGTTTAATGACTTATCCTGTAGATAAGAGAAGATTGCAGGGACATTCCGCTCATTTATCAGCTGAAAGATCTCCTCCGAGCTAATTCTCTGCACTATTCTTTCTATATTTCTCGCAAATTCAATGCTTCTTCCAAAAACCTCCACCGGATCAATATTCTTTGGGAAAACATCCAGGCTCATCCACGCCTGGTAGCCGTACTCTCGCAGATAGAAGAAGACCTCAATATAATCCCAGAAATTAACAAATCCGGGGATAAGGTCCCAGTCCCAGTTTCTATAGTTATCGTTTATGTGAACAAGGAAAAGTCTTCCTTTCTCTGCGAGCAGACAGGCAGATTCAGCAGGATTCTCGCCTGCATAGAGGGCATGGCCCAGATCTAAAGTCACCCCCACATTGTCTTTACCAACTTCCTCACACAGATAGAGGGCTTTTCCTACATTCCCTACTATTGTGTGAGCCACAGGCTCACTCATTTTATACTCAATGCTTAACTTGACATCATCTCGATGAGTGCACACTTCCCGTACTCCCTCAACGAGATACCTCCAGGCTCTCCTATAGTCTACCTGAAAGGGATAATCATGCCCATCAATGAGAAAACACACTGTCACCACCTCACACCCGATCTGCGGTGCAAGATCCATTGCCTTGTTTAGTACATTAACCGCCTGCTGCCTGATCTTCTCATCCAAGCTGGTGAGGGAGCCGTTCGCCCACCTTCGCTCCTTCTTGAGGTTCACATTTAAGGAGGAGACGTCCAGACTGTATTTATCGAGGAGATCCTCTAAAAGCTTCAGGTCAGCAAAATCTGCAGGATAACACACCTCCAGGCCATCAAGGCCTTCAATTCTCGATGCCAGCTCAAACTTCTCCCCCAGACTTCTATCATTCTGATATTCTGTAAACCTATCCTGGAGTCTCCCCAGAAAACCCGTAATAACAGAGTACTTCATTCTTTCCCTCCAACGCTTTTATTCAGTCTATCCCGTCTGCTTTATTCCCACCAGCTTTGCAACCTTGTTGAAGAAAGCTCTTTTCCTCCTAGTATTAATCGACCAGTTTGTGGGAGGACTTTGGAAACCGTCGCGGTAATTACTTTGCCCCTGGTCATAGTACCCCCAACTGGCACCTTCCTCAAATGCAGCTATTAATTTATCTACGATCAATTTTTCCACGTTACCATTAGTTGTCCACCAGTCTGCTGGATCTTCATTAAAGACAATAGGCTTGTCAGTTTTTTCTCGAAGTGTCCTCACCATCTCACGAATCACTCGGGGACTTCGACCATTCCCGTGTATCAGAATAAAGTCGGCTTCCTCAATCACTGTATCAGGGGGTATCGTTCCTCCTCCGAAGCTTGTTGAAACAAGAAATCTACCTTCACCCACCTCGCGGGCAAGCTTAATGAGTTCATGCACTCTAGCAGGCTGGAGAATCTTGTGGTCGTAGGCAATATCACTTTCGTTGTCTATCTCAATCAAAACCTTCTCATTATTGAGCTTTTTTATAAACTCCATCCCATTCACAACAGCCTCTTTTACTGCCTCCTCATCCTTCAGGTGATAATCTTGGCCAAAGTAGAAGAAGCCTACAATGGGAATCATCTTATTCTCAGCCGCTGCTGTAATTACCCTCCCTATCCTATCAGCATAATCTGACTTAATAGTTCCATCTTTCCGAAAGGCAGTATTTATCCATTCTTGCCTGCTTGCAAATTGATGGGCGACCGGTCCCCCACCCTGAAAATTGATGGTAAATCCTATCACACCATGTTTCTTATACTCGGGCAAGTGGGCGATAAATTCGCTGGTCTGTCGTTCCGGGTCATACTCTGACCCATCCGGATATCGCCACATTCTCCGCGTCTGGGGATTCTCATCATTGAAAGTAGCCTGAACTGCTCGGAAATTAAACAATCTTCCCAGTACCTTCTCGTTCACATCGGGCAAATCAGCATATGTTAAGCCTCCATCAATAAGAAAACAGTCTTTTTTCCCTTGTATCATTCTTTCCCTCCATTAATCCTTTTTCACAATACACTCTCCGAAAGTAAGGGAACCTGTGGAGGCTCCCTTACTTGTACTTATAACCTTGGCGAAAACCTGCTATTCGGACTTCGGGGGATTAGGATATCCCTCCCACGATATGAAGGGACGCATGTCAGCCTCCTGAGCTAGTATAGGATCAACAAGCCTGTGAGCATCTTTTGCCGCTTGCTCTGCTGTTTTTGTTCCAAGCCACAGGCCCTCTGTTGCCCTGTTCATCGCATCCCAGAAAGCTGCTCCCTGCAGCACAATTTCAGAAAGGTGACCGTGGTTCTCCAGTATATCGATAACAAATTTCGGATCCCAGTATGCATCCTGTTGGAGATATGCACCGTAGGCTATCTTTCTATTCGGGGGAGCGAATGTTGCCTCTCCTGCGAGATACTGCTGTCCGCCTTCTGCAGAGCTCATCCATGTCACGAAATCCCAACACGTTTCGAAATCTTTCGCATTTGTCGTAATGCCCCAACTATCGAAAGTGACCCGATGCACAGCACCAGCTTTCCCTGAAGGTAAATAGGTTGTTCCATATTCAATCTTACCCGCTTTCCGTGCATCCTCAAACTTGGGAATATCCCAGGTCTCACAGAGAATCATTGATACCAGCCCTGCTGCAAACATCGCTTCATTTCCCATTGCCTGAATAGTAGCTGCAGATGGTGAGAGCCCGTACTTGGTGCGTAAATCAGCTTTCCACTGAAAAACATCTACGGCTGGATGTTGGTCAAAGGCAATCTTCGTCTTATCTTCGCTAAGTAGATTTGTTCCCTCACACCAGAGCCAATTCTGGGTATCAAACCACGAAGGCATGATGCAAACTCCCCATTGATCTGTCCTGCCATCACCATCTTTATCTTTGGTGAGTTTCTTTGCGTATTCAAAGAATCTGTCTTTCGTCCACACATCCGTGTCTCTGGGAGGATAAGGAATACCTGCTTCATCGAAATGGTTTTTGTTGTAGAAGAACATAGAACCGGCTGCATCGTAAGGAATTCCGTAGAGATCACCTTTGTAAAGGAAAGGTTTCCAGGCTTCTTCGAAGTAGTCGGCCTTATCGATGTTTGCCTCAATTCTGTCGGTTAGGGGATGAACAAATCCGTAGGCCATGTACTCTCCTGTCCAGTCGTCATCCATTCGTATTATACTGGGAAGTTCCCCTGCCGCAGCCAGTATCTTCATCTTATCGTAAAAGTCTCCAGGTATAGTGGTCATTTTGACCTTTACATCCGGATTTGCCTCCATATATTTTTTCACCAGAAAGCGAAATGTTTTCTCCTTTGGCAGAGGTGCCCCCCCATACAGAATCTCAAAACTCTTTTGAGCAGACGCGCCTATCGCCACGCCGAGCACGAGCAGAACAACCAGACATAACTTCAGATAATGTCTGTCTTTCATCTTTATACCTCCTTAAAAATTTTCCTTAAATTACTTTTCAGGTTACTGTAGATTCTTTTTTCACCTCCCTTCTCTCCTTATTTTTCTAACATTCTATCTTTGCAGGCTCACTATCCCTTGATTCCACTCATAACGATACCTCGGGTATAGTGTTTCTGAAGAAAGACATAGACCAATAATATGGGAACGACAGCCAGCGTACTACCTGCCATGAACATTCGCCACTCGACTTCGTAGTCAGTTACCAGATACGCAAGACCTATCTGCACCGTATATTTCTCAAGCGAAGTGAGATAAACGAGAGGTTGAAGAAAATCATTCCAGGTAGCTAATGAGGCGATGACAGCCAGAGTTATAAGAGCGGGTTTCGCTAAAGGAAGCATAATCTGCCAGTATATGCGGAAGAAACTGCACCCGTCGATTTTGGCCGCATCGAGTAAATCATCAGGAATGGTAAGAAAAAACTGTCTCAGCAGGAACGTCCCCCAAATCCCTGCAAATATGCGAGGCAATATGAGCGGAAGGTATGTGTCGAGCCAGTGGAGAAGACTCATCATTAGATACAGAGGAATGATTCTCACCGCAACAGGCAACATCATTGAGCTAAGGAGGATGAGAAAGATTGTATCACGCTTCCAAAAACGTAGTTTCGCAAAAGCAAAGGCAGCAAGAGAATCAAAAAAAAGACAACCTGCGGTTATTATAGCAGTGAGGTAAATGCTATTGAGAAAGAAGCGACCATAGGGAAGGAAATCCAAAGAGAAGAGTTCTATGTAATTCCCAATTGTAGCCGGAATAGGGAGCCATTCAGGCGGAAACGAATACTCTGCGCCAGGGATTTTGAAGGAAGTGGAAAGCATCCAGATAAAAGGCAGGATCATAATGAAACTGCCCACCCCCAGGATAAGGAGAGATAAAGCTATTACAACCTTGTTACCTGTCTTTTTTGCTAAAGCCAAAACTTATCCTCCTTTCTCAGCTAAACATAACATCTATCTAGTAGTGCACCCAGCGTTTGCCTATTCGCCATTGAATCAAAGTGGCCCCAAAAATAAAGATGAAAAGTACCCAGGCTATGGCTGAGGCATAACCCATTTTCATATACCTAAAGCCCGTATTCCAGACATGGTACCCAATTACTCTCGTCGACCACTCCGGCCCCCCCTCCGTCATTATATAGACAACATCAAAAATCTGAAAGGCAGCGATAACAGACACAATAAGGATAAAGAAGGTGGTAGGACTCAGCAAGGGTATGGTAATGTGCCAGAGTCTGCGTATCCTTCCCGCCCCATCTAATTCTGCTGCTTCGTAGAAAGTATGCGGGATTCCTTGTAGTCCAGCCAAGAAAATCAGCATATTGTAACCAATATTTTTCCAAATACTCACAATAATTATGGCGAGCATCGCCCATCGTGCATCCACGAGCCATTCGGGTCCCTCTATTCGAAAAAGACCCCACAGGATATAGTTCACCAGTCCAAAACTAGGGTGAAGCAACCATGCCCATACAACTCCTGCTGCTATCCAGGAGGTAAACATGGGAAGAAAGTAAATCGTTCGAAACAGTGTCATTGTTTTCAATTTATGATTCACAAGTAGGGCTAAGAATAAACCTCCAATCATACCCGCAGGGATGCTTACCGTAGTAAAATAGACGGTATTCCATAATACCTTATAGAAATCAGGGTCCTTTACCAGAAGTACAAAGTTCCCAATTCCTACCCATCGGGCTGGCTGTAAGAGATTGTAGCGGGTGAGACTAAGAAAGACGGAGGCTAAGAAAGGATAAAATTGAAATGCGAAAAAACCAAAAATCAAAGGAAGAACAAACAACAAGCCGTTTATATTCTCTGACCGCAGGAAAGGACTCCTGAAACTGTCAAAGAAACGGTGAAATTTCATAGCATGTCACTCATGTTTTTACTTTTTTTTCTTAAATCCTTCCCTTTCTCTAAATAGGCTCTCTCAATTACATCTCTACTCCTTCTCAGATGTTCCCGCATCAAATTTTCTGCTCCCTCAGCGTCACTCCTACCAAGAGCATCAATTATTGCTATATGTTCGCGGAATGTCTCCTGAGGAGATCTTACCAGTCCAGGTATGAAACTGCTGGAGAGTATGCGAAAGGACTTTACCATATCTTCGAGAAGTCTCACTCCACTTGCTTCAATGACAAAAAAGTGAAACTTCACGTCAGCTTCCTGATATGCTCGCCAATCGTCACCAGTGATAGATTCCATTGCCTCTCGATAGACTCCCTTGTAGTGCCCTAGCTTTTCTTTGTTAACTGTTTGTGCCGCTTTTCGGCAGGCGAGACCTTCCAGTACCTCGCGAATCTCAAATATGGTGGTCATCTCTTTCCGAGAAAAATCTCTCACATATGCTAATCCCCTCTGACTTACCTCGACCAGGTGCTCCTTTGCCAGTTGACTTAATGCTCTACGGATAGGAGTCCTACTCACTCCAAGTTCTTCCGCTAGCTCATTTTGAACGATCTTAGTTCCACGCTCAAGCTCGTTGCTTAATATCATGTTCTTGATTCTCTTATACACAATCCCATCTAGGTTTTCGTAGTTAATCTTCTCCGCCATGCTGCTATCCCTTTCGTCGTAGTTCAGTATACAGTATACCACATCCACGAGAATTGTCAAGTGCTTGTTACGTATCAGTACGTATCAGAAAAATTGAAAGTCCTTTAAACTAAAATTTAGTAAGCATTACAGCGGGAGTCAAAATAAATTGACTCTTTCTTTCTTTTTTTGCTAGAATATTAGCAGTTAAATATTGATATTACTGTTAGTAAGATGAGAAAGGTAGGTGTTTATGAATATTAGCGATTTGCCTCAAGAGATATCAATCTTAAGAGAAGAAAGATTGAAGGCAGAGAGTAGATTAATGCAGGCAAAGGAGATGCTCGCCTGCTCTTTAATCCTAAAGAAGGTTATCTGCGGTAACCCTAACTGTAAGTGCCAGGAAGGCAAACTTCATGGACCCTATCCTTTCAAATTCAAGGGATTGCCTTGCCCATAATAGGGGATGTATTGCTTTTTTCCCGCCTTTACCTCTTATAAATCATCAGCAAAGATAGAATCCTTTCAAGTTACTTTTCTTTGTTCCGTTTTTCTGCTAATCATCTCTCATTTTAGTCCATTTTTCCCTGAACTCCCAAAGTCAGTATCTACTTTCAATTTTTCAGGGTCCATCAAGGTAGGTTGACATTTAGTGTAAATTATATATACTATGGTAGACAAATGTCTACTAAGGAGATAAAAAGATGAAAAGTTCTCTTACCGAGCGACAAAGAAAGATCTTGCAGTTCTTGAAAAG
>JAUWRE010000056.1 GCA_030610725.1 Candidatus Aerophobota bacterium
TAATTATTATACTATAACAGTACCTATTGTCAACCGAATATTCCCTTTTGATTCTAACGGCCTGCGGATAAGCGATGGAAGAAACCGCAAGCTTACTTGCGGAGACTGAAGTCCACTTCAGTCGCTTGATGGACGACGCGAAGCGCCGGACAGACAGTGAGTTGTTAGAGTATTATTTCATTAATTTTAGTGATAAATATTTTTTATAATTTTCAAAATCGTTATCCGTTGTAAGAATTATAAGATTTTCTGAATGAGCCACAGCGCAGATTAAGAAATCTATAGTTGAGCCTTGAATCTCTTTACTTCGGCATATATTTGTGAATTCGGCTGCTTTTAGGAAATGTTCTGTTTTAAGAGGAATGTCTTCGAAAGAGGAAAGTAATTCTTTTAGTTGATTAAATTGTTTCATGTCTGGTATTCCTGAAAGGAGTTCTTGCCTTATGGGGCCTATAATACAAACTCTGCCGTCATTGATAAGATCTTTCATTTTTTTTGTTAGTTCTAGGTTAGGATTTTTGTGTCGTAGCACTTGAGACCAGACACAGGTATCTACTAATACCCTCATCGATTTCTTGCCTTTTTGTAGTCATAATTATTATCAAAATCAATTGTGCCAAATAATTCTTTAATCACCAGCTGTTTTTTGTGTGCGACATACTCTTTTAGGGCAGCTGTTACCGCTTCCTTTTTAGTTTTATGGTATCCAACCTTTTGAGCTTGCATGATTAGTTTGTCATCTAACGCCAAATTCGTTGCCATTTTACACCTCCTTCTACACAAAATATAACACATATATTTGTGTAAGTCAAGAGCGATTTTAGGTCAGGTTCATCGATTTGTTATGGTTTGATTTTATGCGTACATAAGACGATGACACCGTGGCTCTGGAATAGGATCACCGTGCTCACGTGCTGTATCAATCCAAAGATGCATAGCTTCATTGATGTTTTTCAGGGCATCCTCCTGAGTGCTCCCATGAGCTATGCAGCCGGGAAGCTCGGGTACTTCAACAACAAATGCGTCATCCTCGGCACTCCAGTACATAACAATCTCATATTTATACATCGAGCAAACCCCCTAATCCATATTTTTGGATAATACTTCGAACTTGTTTAACTTGATATGGTTTTGCATTTTTGCCTTCTTTTTGAAGATTAATTCTTTCCTCAACGCCTTCTTTTCTAAACATATGATGACTGCTTCGGGTGTATTCATCAAAACCCATCCTTCTTAATAAATTGCGAAGGTCATCAAAATTAATATTCCGATCTGAAGAACCACACAGGACCTTTAATAAAAATTTTTCGTGTCTTCCCATAACTTTATTATATCAATATTACGTAGTTTTTCAAAAATCCAGGAGACGACATTTTAATTTAAAGTGATGGCAATTTTTGTTGTTCCCATGATTCACCTCCTGGTATTACTACGTATCATACCAAGAGTAGTGTCAAGTATAAAATTATCTTAAAAACGTAACATAAAAATCAGCGGAAAAAAAAGCGCAGCTTTTTAGTCAGGTGGAGCGCATTGTTAGATGATTAATTATTCGATATTGAATTCTTTTCTAGCATCATCAAGAGAAGTTGTCTCTGCGTTGCCTTCTTTTGCTTTAGCTTCTCCGAGGGCCTTCAGTGATTCATAGTCGTCAAGTTCCTCTTGAATCTTGACGAACTCTTCGTAGGGGATAACTGCGAATTCTTTTTTGCCATTTTTTTCAAGAATTTTTGGGTGAAGGCTAACCATTTTATTTCCTCCTATCTATAGATTTCTTTTCTATGGCAAAAAATTGGATATTCTGGTGAAACCTGCCACCTGTTCTGGTTGAAAGTTTACCACTAATCAACCCTTCACATTTTCCATTTTTATTATACAGGAAGTGGCAGCTTTATGTTAATTTCTTAACGTCTCCCTGTAAGTCATCAGATAGTGCCTCAATTTTTGAGAATATAGTCTTCAATATACTTTTATCAATATTCTTGCAGTCTTTTAGCGCTCTAGGTTTAAATTCAAATTGGTATTTCATTGCGACTTTTACAGATTATACCATATTTTTGTATTTTTTCATCTAACAGGCCTGCGGATAGGCGGCATAAGGAACCGCAATCTTCCTTGCGACGACTGAAGTCCGCTTCAGCCACTTGCTGTACGATACGAAGCATCCGCTCTATCGTCAAAGCTGTAGCTCACTGAGGTAGGTGCAGCGTCTTGTTATCTCCCTTATCGACTGTGACACACAGCCAGCTTTGAGGAGACTACCCGAAGTTTCCTGTCAAGCGTCCAGACCGAAGCCCCAAATAGAACAGCCGAGGCAAGCAGATGTACATCAATATAGCCGAGGCCCCTTCCCATCAAATCATTGCTTTCCACGAATTGCAGCACTTCCTCGTGCTCAGCCTGATCCACCGTCGGCAATGAGTGCAACAACGACAATATCTCGAACCTATTGGTGAGATTCCCACATGAAAGTTCCCCAATGATAAAAGGGTGACACACAACATCACCGTCGTTCAACAGCGATACCATCCGTGGATGGCTTTCTCGTAGGTGAGACACCCATACAGAAGTATCAACGAGAACCATGCAATCTATCCACTGATCTTCTGCGATGTATTGCTCTCAGCCTCTTCTCAGTCCCCCCAAGTTTCGCCAGTCTTCTGCTGCTTTCGCGACTGATCAGAGCTTCCAGGCCAAGTCTGACCAGAGAGGTCTTCTCTTTGACACCCGTCAACTTCGAAGCCTTATCAATCAGTTTGTCTTCAATGTTCAAGGTTGTTCTCATGGTCCACGCCTCCCAATATATGCAATAATAGATGTATTATTATGCATCATTAATACATATTTGTCAAATACATTTTTCGCGTATTAATACGTCCGTGAAGATAACAACCGTTATGTACAACTCCAGACGAATTTGTCTTGATGATAAGGCAAATTATAATCTTTACCATCAAAGATTATCCTTAATTGATTCTAAATAGCTTTCTGGCATTTTGAGTGGTGATTTCGCTCAGTTCTTGGGGAGGAATGTGTCGAATACTGGCTATCTCTTCCATAGTATGTCTCACAAAAGCTGGTTCATTGCGCTTCCCTCGAACTGCCTGAGGGGCAAGATAGGGACAGTCCGTTTCCAGTAGCAACCTGGCCAAAGGAACCAGCGGGACCAAATTACGCAGACTAGAGGCAGAGGGAAAAGTTATCATTCCAGCGAATGAGACATAAAAATCTAACTCAAGATATCTCTCTAACTCTTTTTTCTCTCCGGAAAAACAATGAATAACCGCCTGCTTTATTGCTTCCTCTTTAAGAATTCTCCAGACATCCTCCGCTGCTTCGCGGGTATGAACAATAACGGGTAGGTCTCTTTCTCGAGCAAACTTGAGCTGAGCTTTAAAAACTTCCTTCTGAATTTCTGGAGGTGAATTCATATAGTGATAGTCTAAACCAATTTCTCCCAGAGCACAGAACCTCTTTATTTTCAAAGCCGGAAGGAGCATCTTCTTCATTTCTTTGTATTTCGATGCATCGTGAGGGTGAATTCCTGCTGCTAGCCAGATAAATGGATAGGAACTGAGAGCCTGGGAGAAAACACTGAGCTCCTTAGCATTGCAGCAAACACAAAGAATCTCCTTGACCTTTGCCTTCAAAGCCCTTTCAATAACTTGAGCCCGGTCCTTATTGAATCGTCCATCAGCAAGATGAGCATGAGTGTCAAACATTACTTTCCTTGGGAGGTTTCGCGCATACCCATAATTACATCGGTAATGAGCTCGGTTAGCTCAACAGCGAGCATTTCGGCTCCTTTTTCAATTATAGGACGATTTACGCCGGCAGCGAATCTCTTATCTTTCCACTTCTTTTTTACTGATTTTGCCTCCAGGTCCATAACACTTTTTGATGGACGTACCAGCGCCACGGCTGTAATAAGACCGGTAAGCTCATCAATAGCATAAAGAACCTTCTCCATTTCACTAACTGGCTCAACATCTGTACAAACTCCCCAACCGTGTGAAACAATAGCCCTTATATATTCCTCTGGCCAGTCGTGTGCACTAAGTATCTCCTCTGTCTTATGGCAGTGCTCACTGGGAAAGCGCTCATAGTCAAGATCATGCACTAACCCGATGACTCCCCATTTGTTTTCATCCTTCCCTCTCTTTCTAGCCATATAACGCATAACACCCTCAACACAAAGGGCGTGTTTGAGCAAGCTATCCGTCTTGTTGTATTCTTTTAGAAGAGCAAGAGCTTCTGCACGGGTCGGTACCTTTTTTGTCATTTTTCACTCCTATAAACTATTTTTCCTCCTATAATTGTCCATTCTACTTTCCCTGGTAGTTTCCATCCTAAGAAGGGAGAATTACTGCTCTGGGAGAGAAACTCTTCCTCTCTGACCAGCCAACTTTTACCTGGATCAAATATAGTTATATTTGCCTTAACCTCCTCCCTTATCTCTCCTCTATCAATCCCTAGAATACGAGCTGGATTCACGGTTAACCTGGCTATAGCCTGCATTAAAGACAGAATCTTCTTTTCTACCACTTCTCTGAGCACCAAACTTAAAGCAGTTTCTAAACCAATGATACCAAAAGGAGCCTCTTCATAGTCTCTTTCTTTTTCCTCTACAGTGTGAGGAGCGTGATCAGTAGCTATTACATCAATAGTGTTATCCCTGAGAGATTCCTTTAACAGTTCTATATCTTCCTTACCTCTAAAAGGCGGATTTACCTTGGTATTAGTATTAAAATCTGTTATTCCTTCATCACTAATAGCCAGATGATGAGGAGTGACTTCAGCAGTAACCTTTATCCCCGTGTTTTTAGCCTCCCTGATTAGTCTAACTGAATTAGCCGTGGAAACATGCGCCAGATGAAGAGACGAATCAGTCATTCTAGCCAGGGCTAAATCACGAAAGATAGCTACTTCTTCAGCCTCTCTAGGAATTCCTGCTAAACCATTAACAGTGGAAAAATATCCTTCATTCATTACCCCCTCAGCAGATAAACTTTTATCCTCACAATGAGAAATAATAGGCAGACTAAGCATCTTCACATACTCCAGGGCCCTCCTCATAAGAGCTGAGTTAGTCACCCAGCTCCCATCATCGGAAAAAGCTATGGCTCCTGCCTTTTTCAACCTTCCCATAGGTGATAATTCCTTTCCTTCTCTGTTCTTGGTAATAGTAGCCACCGGAAGAACCTCTACTACTCCCTTATTCTTTGCCTGCTCATATATAAACTTCACTAAAGAAGGATCATCAATGGGTGGGTCGGTATTAGGCATACAGCAGACAGTAGTAAATCCCCCCCGGGCTGCAGCACGAGTTCCACTTTCGATAGTCTCCTCATCCTCCCTGCCTGGCTCCCGGAGGTGAACATGCATATCAATGAGTCCAGGAATAACTATCTTATCCGAAGCATCAATCAATTCAGAATAAGACAAATTAATATTTCTGGCTATTTTCCTTACCTTGCCCTCCTTTATAAACACATCGCATATCTCATCCAGATTACTGGCTGGATCTAAAACTCTACCTCCCTTGATTAAAAGCCCCTCGGGCATCTTCTTCTCCTATTTTTTAGCGAGGAGTAAATACAATACAGCCATTCTCACTGCTACACCATTGGTCACTTGATCTAAAATGATACTTTTTTCTCCATCAGCTATTCTTGCTGGCAGCTCCATCCCTCGGTTAACTGGACCAGGATGCATCACTAAAACATCTGGCTTGGCCAGGTTCAATTTCTCTTCATTGAGAGAAAAAAAATCTATATACTCGGAATTAGAAGGGAGAAATCCTTTATTCTGGCGTTCTTTCTGTATTCTAAGCATCATTACTATGTCTGCTCCTGTCAGAGCATCTTCCAGCGAATAGAAGACCTCTACTCCCATTTTTTCTATGAGGGGAGGAATAAGAGTAGGGGGTCCGCAGACCCTTACCTTAGCTCCTAACTTACACATACCCCATATATTAGAACGCGCCACTCTCGAATGGGCGATATCTCCTACTATGGCTATTTTCAGCCCTTCTATCTTTCCCTTTTTTTCTCTAATAGTATAAAGATCCAGCAGAGCCTGGGTAGGATGTTCGTGTGCTCCATCACCCGCATTTATTATAGAAACAGGCAGCTCTTTAGCCAGAAGATGGGGAGTTCCCGGAGTAGAATGCCGAAGAACAAAACAATCTACCTTCATAGCCAGGATATTCCTGGCAGTATCTAACAGGGTCTCTCCTTTAGTCGAGCTACTGTTAGAGGCAGAAAAGTTCAAAATATCTGCACTAAGCCTTTTCTCAGCCAGCTCAAAGGACATCCTCGTTCGAGTGCTGGACTCAAAAAAAAGATTGACTACTGTCTTGCCTCGTAGGGTAGGAACTTTCTTTATAGGCCGGTCAAGAACTTCTCGAAAAGACTTGGCTGTTTCCAGGATGAATAAAATTTCTTCTTTGGATAAACTCTCTATTCCTAAAAGGTCTTTCCTATTAAAATTCATCTAGTTTTTCCCTGCCGGTGCCATTTTTCCCCGCACTTGTCTCAATTCCACTATGTACTATATATCAACCTCTGATTTTTTCAGAAGTAGCACTTCATCTCGACCATCTATCTCCTTAACCTTTACCTCCACTACTTCTTCAGAAGAAGTAGGCACATTCTTCCCCACATAATCTGCCCGAATAGGAAGCTCTCGATGACCCCTGTCTATGAGAACAGCCAGTTCTATTTTTTGAGGACGGCCAAAGTCTATTAACACATCAATAGCTGCTCTAACTGTTCTTCCTGTATATAGAACATCGTCTATTAAAACTACCCTTTTATTGTCAATAGAAAAAGGAATATGAGTGCTTCTCACTACAGGCTGATAGGCTATTTGAGTAAGATCATCTCGA
>JAUWRE010000059.1 GCA_030610725.1 Candidatus Aerophobota bacterium
TATAGTTTATCCGAGAGACTCAATATTTCTCTATCTGTTTCTTTGGCTGCTCCTACCACTAATTGAGTAGTTAATCCTGCCTTCAAGGGTTTTTCTTGATTTATTCTAGCAATTTTCTCTAAGCCTCTTACCAATTCTGAGCTAAATTTTTTGCTGGGAGAAAGCTGAGCCAAGTATTTCTCACCTGGTGCTTCCAGGTTTATAGAGAGTATCCACAAGCTTAGCCGCAGCTTCCACTAAAGACTCAGCCGTACCCGGCAGAATCTTATAATGTATGTAGCCACGATAGCCATACTTATATCTAAGCAGCTGGACAGTCTGAAGCATTTTTTCCTCTGATTGGTTGGTAGAACCACAAATAGCCGAAGAAAGAAAGAGACCATCCACTAATTTTTTTTCATAGTATTGAATAAAAAGTCTGGCTAGTTCGTGGGGAGAAAAATTAACCCGGGGGAAATCTCTATCTTTGCGATTAGCGCAATAGAAACAATTACCTTCACAGGCATTACTCTGCAAAACCTTGAACAGTCTCACACAGCTTCCTTTTTGTCCCACTGCTGGGTAGATAAACTTGAAGCGCTCAAACTTCTTTTTTTTTCTAGTAAAGATAGAAGGAAACCCACAAACATCAAACTGAGCTCCCTCTCCCAAAATCTTAAGCTTCTCTGAAGAATCTGGCTTTCTCAGTAAATAAGTCATTTCCTTACCTACATTTCTCGCTTTACCTGTTACACTTCCTGATGATATGGTTTTGCATTGTCTTCACTATGCGCTATACGCTAATAAAGGGCTTCACTTAACATTGAATACATATTCTCTTCTGTTAAGAAATTTATATCACTGCTCTTTTTAGCAAAATTCTTTTGCTCCTCGGTGCAGTAGCCCCAGCTAGCCAGATAAACATTGACCCCCAAAGGCCTAACTGCTAATAATTGACTCAGATTATCGTCTAAGAAGTGTATACCTTCAAATTTAACCCCATATTTATTGACGATATATTCCATCTGAACAGTCTTATCCGTACTTATATGCAAATCAACTATATCTTCTTCCTTTATATTAAGATTTAAATACTGTTCAGTCAGCAGAGATTTTGCGGTCTCTTTGTTATTAGTAGTAGCCATAATCGTCTTGTGCTCATTAGCTAACCTTCTCATTTCATTAATGCAATTAAAACCAGGGGTTAATCTGGCCCAGGCATCGAAATTATCTTTAAATATCTTGCCTCTTGTATCATAAAAACATTGATAAAATCTTTCTATGTCTTTATTAAGAATTAGTTTCTTTATTTTAAAAAATTCATCTTCAGAACTTACCTTTAGATTATCTTCTATAATATAGAGGATTACTGCATAATCAGAAGCATCCTTAATATGATGTCTATACTGTCTAAATTTTTTGACTTGAGGTTGATAATTAGAAATTAAGCTCGAAAATTTATCTATTTCCGGTTTTTTATTATCAAAAATCCTTGTTTTATTATTGATATATTTTCTATAAGAAACATAAGTAACAAATAAAGCCTCCATTACACTATCAACAATGCAACCATCAAAATCTAAAGCTAATATTTTTTGCCTTCCCATTCTCCATCCTCCTGATTTCTTTTCTTTGTAAGAATAGTGCTCAATAACCTATAAGTTTCTTAAAGAATAAGTTCAACTAATGAGTTTTCTCCATAAATTGTTTTACTTCATCCAGGTTAGATGTTATCTTGCATTTGGGTAGAGAGCGAAAAAACATCTTTCCATAGTGTCTTGTCTTGAGACGCGGATCAAGAATAGCTACTATCCCTTTGTCTTTTCTATTTCTAATAAGACGCCCAAAACCCTGTTTTAAAAGAATGATAGCTTGAGGAAGTTGATAATGGAGAAAAGGATTCTTATTTTGAGCCCTGAAAAACTCTATTTTTGCCTCCACAATAGGTTCGTTGGGAACAGCAAAGGGAAGTTTAGTAATAATCACACATTGTAAGGCCTCTCCCGGGACATCTACCCCCTGCCAGAAGGTATTGGTGCCTAGAAGGACAGAGCCTTTATTTTGTTTGAACTCCTCAAGAAGCTGATAACGAGGCATATCTCCCTGTTTTAAAATTTTAAGATTACTTTCATCTTCTTTGAGCTCTTCATATATCTGATCTAGCATCTCAAAACTGGTAAAAAGGACAAAAGTATATCCCTTCACTATCTTAAGGATATCTTTGACTTCTTTGCTTACCTGCGAGAAGTATTCAGATGTTTCTGGCCAGGGATCGGGCATTCGAAAAGGGATATAGACAAGTGCCTGTTTTAAATAATCAAAAGAAGAATCAAGAAGAAGTTCTCTACCCTCTTCTAGCCCAATTCTTTCTCTTATGAAGGCAAAATCTCTATTAGTAGTTAAGGTAGCTGAGGTAAGAATGATTACTTTCACCCGATCAAAAAGCCTTCTCTTTAATTCCTGGGCAATATTTATGGGAGCAGCGTGTAGAGCATACCTGGTTATGTTTCTTCTTGGAAAGGCCTCTACCCAATAAACGTAATCCTTTTCCTCTTGCTCAATAACTCTTCTTAAATTATCCTTTATTTCCAAACAACGAGCCAGAAATGATGAAATTTCCAGTTTTATCTCTTCATCTTTTTCCTTATCCAGAAGTGAATTTAAACCAAACGTTAAGCGAGAAAGAGGATTGTCTAAGAGGTTAGTCATAAATCCCTTTTCTCTAATTCTTTGCTTAAGATTATCCTTCCCCAGTTTATCCCTCAGGCTAGAAAAGAATAACTCGTTAGCTGCTTTTGCCTCCTTGACTAGCCCTTCCAAGAGATCTCTTTTTTCATCTTTCAAATCTTTTACTCTGAAAAAGAGACCTTTCTGAGCAGCAGGATTGGAAAGAGAGTTCAAGAGAAAATTTATGGCTGTATTGGAAATTTCGATTCCCAGGAAACTGGTAGCTACCTCTTCCAGATTATGAGCCTCGTCGAAAACTATTCCCTTGAAAGAGGGAAGCACTTTCTCTCCCGAAGCAAGATGAGCAAAGAAAAGATGATGATTAAGTACTAATACCTGAGATTTATGCATCTTCTTTCTTGCTTTGACATAATAACAATCACTCTGGTGAGAACACCCTTTCCCCATACAAAGGTCGGCGTTTCGACAAACTCTATGCCAGACTTTAAATAGTGGATTAAAATCTAATTCTGATTTTAATCCTCTGATAAGATAAGGACGAATCTTGAAAATCTTCCCTAATTGGTTAACTTCTTTTCTTGTATCTACTAGACCATAGGCTCGAGCACGCTCAAGTCTCCTTAAGCAGAGATAATTTTCTCCTCCTACTACTAAAGCAAAGTCAAAATCTATCTTGAGAGCATCTTTTAAGAAAGGAAGGTCTCTTTTAATTAATTGCTCTTGTAGGGTTTTAGTATAGGTAGATATGAGTATCCGATTTTTCTCTTCCACAGCCCAATAAATAAAAGGAATCAAATAGGCCAAGCTCTTTCCGATGCCTGTACCTGCTTCTACTATAAGATGTTCCTCCTCTTGTATAGCGTCTTCTATCGCCTTTGCCATCTCAATCTGCTGAATTCTCTCTTCGTAACTATCTAGTTCTCTAGCGATTGCACCATTTTCTCCTAATATATCTTCTACCTTCATTTTTATCTCATAGTTAAAAACATCTCGGAACAACTTCTCGATGCTCGATTCTAGTCGCCAGAAGAATTATCCCTGGGGCCTAGTATGGGAGATATTGTATGCTTTAAACCTAAAATGATGTTACCCCAGTTAAGTTTTAGCGGTCGAGTAACTATTTCTACCTTATTTTCTTTAATTGCTCTAATAACTGCCTGGGGCGTCTTTTCTGCATCAATAAAAGAATAAGTTGATCCAAACTGGCTGAGAAGATGAGCATCGGAGACCCCTATTAGAGGAAGATTATATTGTTCGGCTTTTCTTTCTGCTTTTCTATTAAAGTTAATTCCTCTAAAGTAGAAATGAGTATATTCCAGGGCATCGAGAATATGGATATAGCGATCCAGTTCCTTGCCCAGGGAGGTGAGTGTGGGGAAATATGGATGAGGCGCCATTATTAGACTACCCTCACCTTTATGGCATCTGAGTTCCTCCAGGGTATTAATCTCTTTTTCTCTCCACTCATTAACATTGAGTAAAATAATGTGTTTCCCCTCTATTTTCACCTCTATTCCAGGAATAAGAAGTATTCCTTTATCGAAAGCATATTTCTTTAGGTAATCATCGTAAAGAACCATATTGTGATTGGTAATAGCTAAGACATCAAATTTCTGACGCCAGGCTTCGTCAATCAATTGTTTGGCCGTATATTTAATTTTATCTTTGGGATCCTCTTGAGTATGGAGGTGTAAATCAGCTTTTAATTTCCCGGGGGAATTCATTTCCTGATCTATCTTCAAAAACATTCCTTTCATTTTATTTAATTATTTATTTGTTCACCATCCTCATTTTTCTTATTTTCCCTCTGATAGTCCTCAATAATCTTCTCCGCTTTTTCAAAATCTTCCTCTTCCACCATTACTCTTATTTGAATTACAGGATATACTGTTCCGATCCGACTATCCCACAAGACACATCTTATACCATTATCTTCCAGAATTGATTTTATCACATCTGCTTCAACCATAAGGCGAGTTGAGTAAATCTGTATCATCGCTTCATCTCCCTGAAAATAAAAAGAGTTTCATCCGTCAGAATTCCCTAAAACCCTTACTTTTGTAAAAGTTGGACTACTTTCCTTCCATCTGACATTTTGACTTAACCGGTTTCGCTAAATACTTTAACTCGCCTAAGTAAACCAATAACCTCTCCTCATAGGTGAGAGAGTTTACCTCTTAAACCCTCTACCTAGAAAAGATGGGATCAAGACCTTCGCTTAACCTGGCCACCTGAGTAGCTTCTTCCTGGGAGAGGGGTTTGAACTCATCAGCAGCATCACATGCCCAGCGTAGAAGTTCGATGTGTCCAGGACTCACTGCAGCCGTAATTGGTTTGGAAAGGGTAAATCGAAAGGCCAGTCTGGCTTCATCATAATTGTCCACCGGTGCATACCAGCACTTTTGCCATTTTCGTTGCTCATTTTCCTCCCATTTTCTTTTGGCAAGTGTTTTTAGAGCAAGTATTCCCAGTCCTTTCTCTTGCGCTTTGCTCAGCACTTGAGAACCGAAATGTCCCTGATGCCAGCATACCCAGTTGAATGGAAAGAGGAGGCTATCAAAAGCAAAGTGGTCTAATAACGATAAGGCTGCCTCCTCGGAGTGGGCAGAAAACCCAATGTATCGTATTAACCCTTGCTTTCGAGCCTCTAAAAAAGCTTCCATTGCACCTCCCGCTCCCATGATCTGATCCACTTCTTTTAAGGTAGTCACCCCATGAAGCTGGTAGAGATCGACATGGTCTGTGCGCAAACGACGTAGAGAGCGATGTAATTCTAGCGAGGCTTTTTTCCTGCTGCGCTCGCCAGTCTTACATGCCAGGAACACAGACTTTCGATACGGTTCCAGAGCAGGACCCAAACGCTCCTCTGCATTACCATAACTGGGCGCAACATCGAAGTAGTTGATACCCCGGCTGACTGCCTCAGCAACCAATCGACGCGCGTTAGCTATACTCTCATTCATTACTATGATACCGCCAAAGCCAACTACAGAAAGTGTCATGCCTGTCTTGCCCAGAGGACGTTTTTCCATTTTTCTAACCTCCTTCATTTCACTTTTCCTGATTGTTTCTCTACAAAATTCAAGTATCTTCCAGTCGTAATCTATTCTTTGCTCTCTACCATACAGCTCTGAAATGCACCAAATCTTTTGATAATTTGACCAATTATAGGCTATTTTAAGCTAAAGGTCAAAATTTTCTCAATCTTCAATCAAACTGGTTGACTTTTTCTCACAATTGAGCAAAAATAAGTACAAAGAGTTAACTCCAAAGGGAGTCAGCCTATGTCTATCTTATCTATGGCATGTATTATCTGTTTAATATAGTGACAGAGAAAAAAGGGAAAGCAGGAGCGGTGTTACTAAGAGCATTAGACCCCCAGAAAGGGATTGGAGTGATGAAGAGAATGAGGAAAATCGATGAGATAAAAAATTTGACCAATGGCCCAGGTAAATTGACACAAGCTTTTGCCATCACTAACAAAGAACACAAACAGGACTTACTCTCTGGTTCCCTGGTGATTGAAGAGGGTATAAGGGAGAAATTTGAAATAACTTCTGCTACAAGAATTGGGGTGAGCGCTGGAGGCCAGGCTAAATTGAGATTCTACATCAAAGGAAATCAATTCGTGTCAAAAAGGTAAACCCTATCTCATTTGCCTTTAATATGATTTAATGATAAAATATGGAGAAAATAGAATTAGGGGATGGAGCAATAAAACCCCGCTGACGCTCAAGGAAACATAATCAATAAATGAAAAAAATCATCCTCTTCATAATTATTTTTCCATTGATAACGCTAGCTCTCCTTCATTTTTCTTCTCCCCCTTCTTCCAGATGGTTGCTTTCTCCCAGGACACCTGAATCAATTATTTCAGAAAAAGCACCGCAAGAATCAGACTCAACTACTATAAATAACCTAACTCTTCTGTTATCTACAACTATCCATCACGGAGAGACTATCTATGAATCTCTTATTTCTGCAGATATTTCCTCGCAACAAACCTATTCTATTACCCAGGCACTGAAATCTATTTTTAATCCTAGAAAGTCTAAACCGGGAGACATACTTAAACTAAAAGAATATCCGGATGGACGACTTCTCTTTGAATATTTCCCTAATTCTTTAAAATACTATGCGGTGGAAGAATCAAAAGAA
>JAUWRE010000067.1 GCA_030610725.1 Candidatus Aerophobota bacterium
GAAAGAGGAGTCAGGGTAAAGAAAGTTAAGGAGTTATTATATTCTAAGCAGGGGTTGGGCAAGGTGAGATGGGTGCTAGCCGCTCCTATCGATTCTGATATAGAAAAAGCAGAGGATTTAGAAGGCAAAAGAATAGCCACGGAATTAGTCCAGGTAACTAAGGATTATTTTAAGAAGAAGAGGATAAAAGTTGAAATAGAATTTTCCTGGGGGACTACAGAAGTAAAGCCTCCTCACCTGGTAGACGCTATTGTTGAACTCACAGAGACAGGAACTTCCCTGAGAGCTAATAAGCTCCATATTATAGATACAGTTTCAGAATCTACCACCTGGTTGATTGCTAACATATCTTCCTGGAAAGATCCCTGGAAGAAAGAGAAAATAAAGAATCTGGCTATTCTACTGGAAGGTGCCTTGAACGGACTGGGAAAAGTGGGGTTAAAAATGAATGTTCCTGAAGCCAAGTTAACAAATCTACTTACATCTTTGCCTGCGTTGAAGAGACCTACTGTCTCTAAGCTCAGCGAGCGAGGGTGGTTGGCGATAGAAGTAATTCTGGATGAACTACAGGCGCGGGAATTAATTCCTAAGATCAAGAAGTTGGGAGGGGAGGGGATTGTAGAATATCCCTTGAATAAGGTAATCTATTAGTCCCAGATTCAGCAAATTTCTTTAGGGTTTTGGGCGAGCGCTGTTCTCAGTTTTAGCATATAGCGTTTAGTATCTTGTCAGTTAAATGGTTAAATGGTTAATTGGTTAATTTTCTCCCCTCACCCCAAAGAGGAAAAGTACTACTCACTAGTTAACCACTCACTAATTAACATCTTATTGTTGCTTTTATCGATGAACTAGAAGGAGGATTAATTGTCTCAGATTAAGGTTAGTGTGGTAATGGGTAGTAAGTCTGATCTTCCAGTGATGAAAGAGTGTTTAGAAGTACTGGATGATTTCGGTGTTGTGTATGAAATGAAAATCCTCTCTGCTCATCGGATGCCGGATGCCACTTCAGATTATGCTAAAAATATAGAAAAACGGGGAATACAAGTAATTATTGCAGGAGCAGGAGGGGCAGCTCATTTACCAGGGACAATCGCTGCTCATACCATCGTACCAGTTATTGGAGTGCCTTTAGCTTCTTCGCATCTACAGGGATTGGATGCACTATATTCTATTGTTCAGATGCCAGCGGGAGTACCAGTAGCCTGTATGGCCATAGGTACTGCAGGAGCAAGAAATGCAGCTATTTTAGCTGTTAAGATATTATCTTTATCTTCTTTAGAATTAAAGAAAAAGATGGAAGAATACAGGACCAAACTTACTCAAGGCATCAAGTAGTATTTAATTGTTAGTTAGTGAATGACCAATTAGTGAATGGTTGTTAGTGAATAGTGAATCGCAAACAAGAGACTAGACGGTTGTAGGGTTTGATTAACAATTCACGATTCACCAAATACGATTCACCAAATACCAGGAGGTTTAACTGTGTCAAGGAATATTAAAATTGTACGAGGACGGCAGATTATCGACTCTCGAGGAAATCCAACTGTAGAAGTAGAAGTATTACTGGAGGATGAATCTGTGGGCAGGGCTGCCGTTCCCTCGGGAGCTTCTACCGGAGAATACGAGGCGATAGAGCTAAGGGATGGAGGAGAAAGATGGATGGGGAAAGGAGTAAGCAAAGCAATAGAAAACGTCAATGAAGCTATCTATCCAAGGATTAAAGGAAAAGATGCTACCTGTCAAACTTATATTGATAATTTGTTAATTGAACTAGATGGAACACCCAACAAAAGAAAATTGGGAGCAAATGCTATTTTAGGGGTCTCTTTGGCCGTAGCTAAAGCAGCGGCTAGCTCTTTGGGATTGCCTCTTTATAGATATTTAGGGGGATTAGGAGCAAAGATTCTTCCACTTCCTATGATGAATGTTTTGAATGGGGGGAAGCACGCTGATAATAATGTGGATTTACAAGAATTTATGATTATGCCCATAGGAGCTTCTAATTTCGAGCAGGCTCTTCGTATTTGTTGTGAGACTTTTCACTGCCTGAAGATGGTTTTAAGAGAGAAGGGATACAGTACAGCAGTAGGCGATGAAGGAGGATTCGCTCCTGACCTTTCTTCTAACAGAGAGGCACTAGAGGTAATTATGGAAGCCATAATTAGAGCTGGGTACAAGGAAGGGAAAGATGTAGCCATGGCTCTGGATCCTGCTGCTTCCAGTTTTTATGAGAAGGGAAATTATATCTTAAAAGCTGAAAAAAAGTCGAAGATGAGTTCTGAGGAGATGGTTGCCTTCTACCAAAAACTGGTAGCCGATTTTCCTATACTTTCCATAGAAGACGGATTAGCAGAAGACGACTGGGATGGGTGGAAGCTATTGACAGAAAGGCTGGGAGGGAAAATTCAATTGGTGGGAGATGATCTTTTTGTAACCAATACTCAGCGTTTCAAAAAAGGGATAGACCTTGGGGTAGCCAATTCTATTCTTATTAAGTTGAATCAAATTGGCACGCTCAGTGAAACCATTGAAGCTATTGAGATGGCTAAAAGATATGATTACGCAGCTATTATTTCGCACCGATCCGGGGAGACAGAGGATACTACTATTTCCGATTTGGCGGTAGGCATGGGGACAGGTCAAATCAAGGCAGGTTCGTGTTCACGAACTGATAGGGTAGGCAAATACAATCAGCTTCTGAGAATAGAAGAGGAATTAGGAAGCGAGGCTATTTATTTAGGAAGGGATGCACTAAGAATAGCGTAAAACGAAAAGCGAAAAACGCAAAACCATAATTCAAAATTTAAAACTTATTTTTCTTTCTTTGAATTTAATTTTGCATTTTACGTTTTAGGCTCTTTTTTTTTCGAGCGACCAGCAACGAGCAACAAGCGACGATAATTATCCTGAGGGTTCCTTGCTTTTTTTTGTATTTATAATAGAATGCTAACAAAGAAGTTCCGAGGAGAGTAAAACAGAATGAATAATAAATTGCCTAAACAGCCTTTAAAGAAGAAGAATAAGAACAATAATAAGTTTATTAGAAACCTTTTTCTTCTTTTTATAATATTTGTAGTTGTCATATCCCTTTTCAACTTCATCCAGCTCAGTTCCCGAATGGAAGAAACTAAACTTTCCTATAGTCAATTTATGGCGATGGTAGAGAGAAATCAGATTGACAAAATTACTATGAAAGGCAATCTGATAACAGGAATGCTTGATGCAAGAACTCAGTTCCAAACTTTCGCTCCCGATGACCCTGAATTGATTAGTATTCTTCGACAAAATGGAGTGGAAATTGAGGTTTATCCGGAAGGTTCTTCCTGGTTGGGCCTTTTGGGTGGGCTTTTACCTATTCTCATATTTATTGGGATTTGGATTTACATTATGAGGCAAATGCGTCTTACCGGGAATAAGGCTCTGTCTTTTGGTAAGAGTAGAGCCAGAATGATTTCCAATGAGGCGGCTAAGACTACTTTTGGGGATGTGGCTGGGGCAGAAGAAGCCAAAGAGGAACTTAAGGAACTAATTGAATTCCTAAAAACACCCCAGAAATTTCAGAAATTGGGAGCAAAGATTCCCAAAGGAATACTTCTGGTAGGTCCGCCGGGATGTGGAAAGACTCTTCTGGCAAGGGCTGTAGCCGGGGAGGCCGGTGTACCTTTCTTTAGTATTAGCGGCTCAGATTTTGTAGAAATGTTTGTAGGAGTAGGGGCTTCCAGGGTAAGAGATCTATTCGAGCAAGGAAGGAAGAATGCTCCCTGCATTATTTTTATTGATGAACTGGATGCTGTGGGAAGACAGAGGTTCGCCGGCATTGGTGGAGGTCATGATGAAAAAGAGCAGACTTTGAATCAACTGTTGGTAGAACTGGATGGTTTTAGCTCTAGCAAAGGGGTGATAATTATAGGGGCTACTAATCGCCCCGATGTTCTGGATATGGCTCTTCTTAGACCAGGGAGATTCGATCGTAAAATTACTGTTAATATCCCTGATATAAGAGAAAGAGAGGCTATCTTAGCTCTCTATATGAAAAATAAGCCTGTAGCCAAGGAGGTAGATATTAAGGTTCTGGCGCGAAGAACTCCTGGATTTGTAGGCTCAGATATAGAAACTTTAGTTAATGAGGCTTCATTGTTAGCTGCTCGGAGAAATAAGAACGAAATCGCAATGAAGGAACTAGAGGAGTCCATAGATAGAGTGATTGCCGGCCCAGAGAAGAAATCGAGAGTTATGAAGGAAAAAGAAAAGAAGATTATCGCTTACCATGAAAGCGGTCATACCCTGGTAGGGAATATTCTTCCCAATGCCGACCCCATACACAAGGTATCCATCATCCCGCGTGGTTCTGTGGCCCTGGGGTATACTCTACAGTTGCCCCTGGAGGATAGGTATCTGGCTACTAAGTCAGAATTGTTAGATAAGCTGAGTGTTCTTTTAGCCGGGCGGGCTAGTGAGGAAATTATATTTGAAGAAGTAAGCACAGGAGCACAGAACGACCTTGAACAGGCCACTCATATAGCCAGAAAGATGGTTTGCGATTACGGAATGAGTGAAAAGATGGGTCCGATGACTCTGGGGAAGGGAAATGGCGAAGTTTTTCTGGGTCGAGACTTCCTCAAAGAAAAAAACTATAGTGAGGAGATGGCTTTTGACATTGATAAAGAGATTATGAGTTTGATTAAACAGTGCCATGAGACAGCGCTGAGAATATTAAAGAAATACAAAGGTAAATTAATACATTTAGCCGAACTTCTGGAAGAAAAGGAAGTGTTGGAGGCAGATGATATAGAGAAGATTTTAGGTAAGAAAACAACTGCGGAAGAGCTGGTAAATAAGAAGGTAAGAAATAGTGAAAAAAAGCTAACCTCTAAGAAGAAAAATGCACATAAAACCCCGAGTTCTCAATCTAAAAAACAGAAGGGGAATTGAAGAAGAATTAGAAAAAATAGGGGTTAGTCGAGAAGGCAAAAGAATCCTTTCTCAGAAAGCCAACCTTTATCTTATCAAGTTAGAAGGTATTCCTTCCCAAGCAGCCAATCTCCTTAAGCAAGAAATGCTTTCGGTTTCAGCAGATGCAGCTATTAAGAAAGAGGTTGCTTCTTTTGCTGTTTCTAAGAGTGATGTCCTGCTTATAGGAACAGAGGCACATTACAATAAAGTTATTCCCAAATTAAGACGGCAGCCATTTAGTTTATCTCACCTTTCTTGCGAACTGGAACAAATTTTGAAAAATATTAAACGGGAAAGATTCATCCTTTCTCTGGGGGATAAACAGTTGGACCTGGCCAAGAAAGTAGCCATAATGGGCATATTGAACCTTACTCCTGACTCTTTTTATGATGGAGGTAGATACACTCAGGAGAAAAAAGCTCTAGTAAGAGTAGAGGAAATGGTTTCCCACGGAGCTGACCTTATCGATATAGGAGGAGAATCTACCCGACCGGGAGCAACAAAAGTAAGTACAGAAGAAGAGCTGAGAAGAATTATTCCTATTATAGGCGAAATAAAGGAGCTTTTTGAAATACCTGTTTCTGTCGATACCTATAAAGCACAGATAGCTCAAGAGGCTATAGAGGCAGGAGCAGATATGATTAATGACATAAGTGGGCTAAGGTTCGATTCTGAGTTGAAGCAGGTAGTGGCTAAATACAAAGTGCCTTTGGTATTAATGCATATAAAAGGGACTCCCAGAGATATGCAGAATAATCCCTACTATGATTCCTTACTGGGAGAAATTATCTTTTATTTAAGAGAAAGTATAGTAATAGCCAAAGAAGCAGGAATTGATGAAGAGAGGATAGTTATTGACCCGGGGATTGGTTTTGGCAAGAGTACTCGGCATAACTTAGAGATTATAGACAAATTGAGTGAGTTGAAAAGTTTGGGGAGACCAATTTTAATTGGTGTGTCTCGTAAATCCTTCATTGGCAATGTTTTGAATCTGCCTCTGCAAGCGCGTTTAGAAGGGAGCTTGGCTGCTACTTGTTTGGCGGTTGCTCAGGGAGCCAGAATTGTGAGAACCCATGATGTAAAGGAGACCCGTCGGGCTATAGACTTAACTCAGGCCATTATTAATAGCTAATTTCATAGCGTTTAGCGGATAGCGTATAGGGGAAAAAATAAAAAGCAGGAAAAATAGCGTACTGCGTATGTCGTATTGCGCAATACTATCTCGATATTTCGCATCGCGTCCAAAATTTAAAACTTGTATCCCGTGAATGGTAAATCGAGATTTATTGCTCGTTGCTGGTCGCTCGTCGCTCGAAAAAAGAAATTCCCTCTCCCTTCTGGGAAGGAAATGGAGGGTTTAAGCACCAAATCCTAAATTCAAAATTCTAAACAATATCTAATGACCAAAATCCAAAGTTCCAAACAATACAATTTGAAAGAGAATAAAAACTTATTAAAGGGACAATTGAACTTAAGAAAACCTTTGTTTCAATCTTAAAGGAAACATTTTTGAA